>NZ_JBPULM010000049.1:0-8868 GCF_055814915.1 Paenibacillus sp. R-74696 | reverse complement strand
TGTGGGGAGGCGGTCTTTTTTTGTCGCAATCGTACATTTGTTAAAGCAAATTTGTGTGTATATCGGGTTAACGTCTTGCGCCTGCTTGAGCTAATGGTTTGTAATCCGTAAGCGGCGCTAGCCATACCAGACCCGTTCCTCTGTATACGTTAACGAGACCTTCGCCCGAGGCAGCGGAGCCTAGAAGTGATTTTCCTGATTTTTCTACAGTGAAATCAAGGGAGCTCGACCACATCAAAGCAAAGTTGCCGTCTACCTTAAGCACATCATTTTGCAGCTCGACGACAACCGCTTCTTCTGAAGGGATCGGCGCTTCTATAGCGAGCACGCCTTTTCCTCTAACGCTTAAATTAAACAGCCCTTCGCCGCCAAGCGCAGCCGAGGAGAGCGTCTTGCGTGCGCTTACGCTTAGTTCGAGGGTCGAGTGGCAGGCTAAAAATAGACCGTCCTCTATGACGATATGGTCGTTGTCCACGTCAATGAGCCACAAATAGCGATAGGTCGGCTCCAGCATAATCGTACCCGTCCCTTTGTATACCGGTTTGACGGCGGACGTGCCGGTTACTGCGCCAGCGACTAAATTTCGCATTAGTCCACCAACGCCTTTAATGCCGGAATTCATTTCAATATTTCCGATCATATACTGCATAGCACCGGCGCTCATCATAATTTCATTGTTGCTGAGCTCAATCATCAGCTGTTTTTTGCGCATATTGCTTTGATTCATAAAATAGTTTGCTTGTGCTTCCATCGCATTCGTGGAGCTGAGATCCTCTTTGTATTCCAAAATGCTGAATCCGCCCATTTGATCTTGAATGAAGACGTTTTTGTTTTCTTTTACATTATTTAATTTAAAAGCCATTGACGTATCTTCCTCCTGTTGCACGCATTTTATTGGATGATGAAGGTGAAGTATTTCCAGTCTCCCAATGTATTCGACAAAAAGCCTCGTTTTCCTTGTAGCAGTCCAATGTCTTCCCTTGTTCAGCGTCCTCCAGCTGTGCTATAGTACGAGAGGTATCAAAATATAAAGTCTGGAGTGAACGCCGACCACGGCGCATCACGACAGGAGAGGTTCGCGAACTCCCTCTATAAAAAACTAAGGAAAATGGAATGGCAGGATAAATTCCGTTTTTTAAAATATAAGAAGGTATAAGCTTCACCTTTATACACTCTTATATTTCATCTTTGAAACGGTAGCTTTACCGCCAGAGGATGGCGACATCCGTTTCACCTTGTTTTATGGGCAAAATGTTCGAAGGATCTCTCTGCATGCTCCGGCTATAGCCGGCATTGAAGAGAGGAGAATGAAGGATGACAGCAACACAGAAAGCGCAACAAAATCAAGCAGCATCTGGCGAGCAGGCGGTGAAAAAAGCCGTCGTCGTATTTAGCGGAGGGCAGGACAGCACGACCTGTTTATTTTGGGCGCTAAAGCGTTATGACGTAGTGGAGGCTGTAACGTTCAATTACGGACAGCGCCACAAGCTGGAGCTGGACTCCGCCGCACAAATTGCACAGGAGCTTGGCGTCAAGCATCATGTGCTTGATATGTCACTGCTTAATCAGCTGGCGCCAAATGCGCTGACGAGGGACGATATTGCGATTGAGCAAACAGAAGGCGGCCTGCCGACGACATTCGTGGATGGCCGTAATTTGCTGTTTCTATCGTTCGCAGCGATACTTGCCAAGCAGATTGGCGCGCATACGGTCGTGACCGGTGTATGCGAGACTGATTTCAGCGGCTATCCCGACTGCCGCGACATTTTTATTAAATCAACGAATGTGACGCTTAATCTCGCGATGGACTACCCGTTCGTCATTGAGACCCCCCTAATGTGGCTGAATAAAGCCCAAACCTGGCAGCTTGCCGATGAACTGGGCGCCTTCGAGTTCATCAGAAACAAGACGCTGACCTGTTACAATGGCATCATTGCAGATGGCTGCGGGGAATGCCCAGCATGCAAGCTTAGATCGAAGGGCCTTCAGCAATATTTGTCTTCCCGTAAGGAGGATGTGGCCGAGTGATTCAGCAAATTTACCCTTCCGCAACACATCCCTACAGCTATGAGCTGAATAAAGATATGCATTTTGCAGCCGCGCACAGCATTCCGAGCGCCGATGCGGGCAAATGTGCCCAGATCCATGGGCATACGTATTTCGCCAATGTGACGATCGCTGGCGATGAGCTCGATGCATCCGGCTTTCTTGTTAATTTTGCACTCATTAAGCGGCTCATTCATGACCGCTTTGACCATACGTATTTAAATGATGATAACGAGCATTTCCATGCGCAAAGCGCGGAGTATTTTCCGACAACGGAAGTCGTTGCGCGCACAATTTATGAAATTACGCAAAAATATTTGGATCAGCTGGCGAACAAGCCGCGCTGTGTCCAAGTGTTTTTGCGCGAGACGCCAACGAGCTACGTCATTTACCGCCCCAAAAAGACGGCGCAGCAGTTAGCGGCTAAACAAGTCCAAGCTGAGGCGGCTGCTCCCGATGCTTAAGCAGGCCGAAGCACGTATCCCGGTTATGGAAATTTTCGGGCCGACTGTGCAAGGGGAAGGGATGGTCATCGGGCAAAAAACGATGTTCGTCCGCACAGCCGGCTGTGACTACAGCTGCGCTTGGTGCGATTCTGCCTTTACGTGGGATGGAACAGGCAAGGATGAGATCCGCATGCTCACTGCAGCGGAAGTAATGTCGGAGCTGCACGCCGTCGGCGGTGAAGCGTTCTCGCATGTGACGCTGTCTGGCGGCAATCCGGCACTGCTTCGCCATGCGGGTGAGCTGGTGCAGGGGCTGCATGCCGCAGGCATCCAGGTTGCGCTGGAAACGCAGGGCAGCAAGTGGCAGGACTGGCTGCTCGACATTGATGAGCTGACCTTATCGCCCAAGCCTCCGAGTTCCGGAATGGCGACCAACTGGGACATGCTGGACCAGATCGTAAGGCAGCTGTCAGCAGCGGAGCGCAGCTTTAGCCTGAAGGTCGTCGTATTTGACGACGCAGACCTGGCGTATGCCGCAAGTGTACACGCGCGGTATCCGGGAGTGCTTTTTTTCGTCCAAGCCGGCAATGATGACCTTGTTGAAGGCGACAATGGCAAGCTTCGCGACAAGCTTGTAGAGCGGTATGAATGGCTGATCGAGCGCGTGATGGTGCGCAGCGATATGAATCAGGTGAGGGTGCTGCCGCAGCTGCACGCTTGGGTGTGGGGCAACAAGCGCGGCGTTTAGCGAAGCGGCAGCTTTGCCGCCAGAGGACGGCTTTCGGCCGTTTACGCTTGTTCACTGTGCATAGAATAGATCGGTTTATAAATAGAAGGTTTGCGATGAGTGATAAGAGAAGGAGCGAACAACGATGAGTGGAAGAAAAGAAGAAGAACTGAAGGGGATCAGTCTGCTTGGCAATCAGGGAACGGCGTATACGTTTGAATATTCACCGGAAATTTTGGAGTCCTTTGAGAACAAGCATCCATACCGGGATTATTTTGTGAAGTTTAACTGTCCGGAGTTTACGAGTCTTTGCCCGATGACGGGCCAACCGGATTTTGCCACGATTTATATTTCCTATGTTCCCGATGTGTTAATGGTAGAAAGCAAGTCACTCAAGCTGTACTTATTCAGCTTCCGTAATCACGGAGATTTCCATGAGGACTGTGTAAACATTATTATGAATGATCTGATCAAGCTAATGGACCCGCGCTACATTGAGGTATGGGGCAAGTTCACGCCGCGCGGCGGCATTTCTATCGACCCTTATTGCAATTATGGGAAGCCGGGCACAAAATACGAGCAGATGGCGGAAAATCGCCTGATGAACCATGACTTATACCCGGAAAAAATAGATAACCGCTAGTAAGGATAGCTGTCTCGCAAGGCTTTAACACAAGCAAAGCCTGACCCATTCTCGTATATTATAGTAGACCATGAGAAAAGGAGATGCCTTGTATGTCTTGCGATTCGTTTTGTCCAACTGTCCGGGTGTTTGATCCGCCTGTAACGGTAGTAAACGATGTCTTTCATCCGCAGATCGTTGAGGTTGTGCATCAAATTAACGTCGTTAATCGCCATCATTGCGTGCCTTGTGAGAAGCACTTGTATGAATACAATTATTCCGACGTAGATGCGAGCCAAGATTCCTGCCATAAAAGCCGCCGCAGCCGTGGAAGCCGCAGTAGTCGTGGTAGTCGCGGAAGCCGTGGCAGCAGCTACATTTCGAAAGCGAAAGCTGCTAAGAAAAGTGTGAAAAAAGCAAAGCGCTAGCGCTCGAACGGAGCTTTCGATTGTAATTAGCTTGACCTAAGTAGAGTAATAACGTCAAAAAATCCGGAATTCCTCATTAAGATGGGATTTCGGATTTTTTGCATACAGGCAATTCTACATTTTTTGCAGAGGATCTCCTATAAAATGATCAGAAAGATGGGATGAGACAGGTGGACGTGGTTTTCGCCAACTGCTATTCATCAATTAAGGAGGAATGTTATGCTGCAACTCAGGAATTACAAATTCATTTTTAGAAAGGAGCTAGTTCTCGCATTTGTGTTTGCATTCACGCTTTCCCTGTTTTTTTCAAACATACACGCAGAGGGCGCAGAATCGCAGCCTGTCACTGAACCGAAGCAAATTAAGCTGCCAATGAGCTTTGACAAAATGGATTTTAGCAAATTAAAGGCCAGCTCTCAGGAGGTTGAGCCGATTTCAGATCTGACACTTGATATTTATGCAATTTCGCCAGATTGGGATAATTACGCAGACTATACGAATATTGATGTTAATCTCAACAAGCATCTCCCTTATTTTTCTCTTGATGTTTACGCGATTAAAGGGGAGATGCTAACCTATAAAGGAAGATTGTTCAGGGACACTAAAAATATGGGGCCGGGTTACTATGGTTATGCATCTTGGACTGGAACCGTGATGCTTAATTCGGAGTATATCCAATTAGAAGAAGGCCATTATGCGATCATACCACAGGTGGGCTTGGGAGAAGAGGACCTGCTATTGGATAAACTTATCGATGTCATTATTGATTTGACGCCGCCTGTTTCTGAGTTGAGTGAACCATCTATGACTGCAGTAGATGATGTAGGAACGATACACGGGCGCGTCATCAGCGATTTGATGATTGACGCATTGGGCGATTATTCTGGCATTACAGTGTCTGTTAGTCCTAGTAATTCTTCAAACATATATTATTATGGAACATTTGCTGAAAATGGCGAATTTAGCGTTGAAGTACCGCTTAAATATGGGCTTAACCGATTTTATGTAACCGTTCACGATGCTGCATATAATGGCAGACAGCCGATCTATACTGTCGATTACGTACGTGAAAAAGAACCGACGGAACCTGCAATTGCGGCGGTTGCTTCTAAAATTGAAACAGCAATCGGTGAGACTTTTAAGATTGCTATAGATTTTGCCCGTGTTAATGACTTGTATGCCGCACAGTTCAGTCTAACGTATGACAGCGCATTGCTTAAGGGCTCTACTGGGCCAAGTGTCGCACTTGGAAATCATCAGCAGCAAGCGAATGCTGGAGCAGCGCTCATTACGAATGAGAAAACAGTCGAGTTAGGCAATGGGCGCGTGCGCACCGACTATATTGTATCGCTGGTCGGGGATATATCGGGCTACAGTGGCTCAGGAACTTTTGCGACCCTTCATTTTTCAAGCATGACAGCAGGAACATTCCGTTTTGATCTATCTCAGGTCCAGGCGCTGAACAGCAATGCAGAGGCGATTGAATATGAGTCGGTGAAAAATACAGTAGTAACCGTATCGAGAGGTCAGGGTGAGCAAAAACATACGATTTCTGGGCAAGTTTCAGCGGAAGCATTCAGCAGTGGCGTTGATTATAGCACCGTGTGGTACGAGGGCACAGATGCTGTTCATAAAGTGGTTGTTGAAGCAATTGATTCAAATGGAGCTGTAGCAGCAATCGGCGAGGTTGCTGCGGGCGGAAGCTACACCCTAAAGGTTCCTAATGGAACGTTTAAAGTACGCGTCGTCGTTCCTGGGCACCTATCGGCCGAAACATCTATTGAAGCGAACCGCGATGTGACCATTAATTTCGGTCCGCTTGAGGCAGGGGATGTAGATGGGAATCGAAAAATAGGACTAAAGGATTTGCAGCTTGCAGCCAAGCAGTTCGGCAAATCTAAGGGGAGCGGCTGGCTGAACGCTAAAGCGAGCAGCGCAGATATTAACCGAGATAATGAGATTGATTTGCTGGATATTTCTTTTATTGTAGCGAACTATAAATTGTAAATAGCAGTAGGGCAATTAGAGGTAGCAAAATTCAACGGGGAGGAATCTTATGGTGCATTTCATGAATTGGAAATCTGTCAATAGAAGGCAGCCGACGTTTTTATTTTTGCTGCTACTCACACTCTCCCTTTTTATTCCGGGTACCCAGGTGGAAGCGGCAGAGTCAGAGGCAACCGTTAAAACGAAACAAATTAAACTGCCCGCCCGTTTTGAAGAAATGGATTTGAGCAAGCAGCAAGCTGTTTCCTCACAAGTAGCACCGATGACAGATCTACATTTGGAAAATCGGGCAATTTCACCAGATTGGGATAATAATGCGGACTTTACGCACATTTCTTATTTGATAAACGTGTATCTTCCCTATTTTTCTTTGGATGTATTCGCTATTGATGGAGATACCCTAACCTATCAAGGAACTGTGAGCCGTTATAATACTAATGTTGCCGCCGGCGAGCATGGAATTAGATTTTGGAGGGGAGAGGTGTGGCTTGGCTCTAACCAAATTCAATTATGGGATGGTCACTATGCCATGGTACCACGAGTAGGACTGGAAGACGGGGATTTGCTGATGGATCAGTTGGTGGATTTCGTAATTGATTTTACTTCGCCTGTTTCTGTACTGGGAAATCCCTCTATTACCGTGGAAGATGGTATAGGTACGATACATGGTCGTGTCATTAGTGATCTAATGGTTGATGTATTGGGAGATTATTCGGGGATTACGGTGTTTGCTAATCCCTCTAATGATTCAAAAGTCCAATATGATGGAGTATTTGACGACGACGGAAATTTCAGCATCGAAGTACCGCTTAATTATGGGAAAAATTATTTTTATATTACAATTCATGATGCTGCTTATAATGGCGCGCGGGAGAGCAGCCACGAAGTTAGGTATGAACGTATAGAAGAGGACACAACCCCTGAAATTGCGGTGGCTGCTTCTAAAACCGATGTCACAATAGGAGAAGCGTTTGACGTTTCCGTAAATTTCGCTCGGGTTACTGATTTATACGCTGCCCAGTTTAGTCTGACCTATGACAGCAAACTGCTCAAGGGTTCGATTGAACCCAGTGTCATACTGGGAAATTATCAACGGCAAGAGTATGCTACAACGTCGATTATTACGAGTGAAAAAACAGTTGATCTTGGAAATGGTAGCGTGAGGACCGACTATGTTGTATCGTTGGCAGGAGATATTGCGGGCTATAGCGGTAATGGAAGCTTTATGACCATTCACTTCTCAAGCATGGTACCTGGTGAGTTTGGTTTTGTGCTATCTAATGTGCAAGCAGTAAACAGCAATGCGCAAGCGATTAAATTTGAAACGGTGAAAAATACGTCAATATCGGTTGTGAGTGGGCCAGGTGAGCTGCAACATAAAATTTCTGGCCAAATAACGGCAGAAGCATTTGGAAGCGATATAAATTATAGTACGGTTTGGTATGACGGAGCAGAAGGCGTTCACAAAGTTGTAGTAGAAGCTGTTGATTCAAAGGGCTATGTGGCAGCAATTGGCGAGGTCAAGGCAGACGGAAGCTACACCCTAAGAGTTCCTAATGGTACATTTAAAGTACGCATCGTTGTTCCCGGACATGTAACGGCCATTCAATCTATTGAAGTGAACCGTGATATTACACTTAATGTCGGACCAATGAATGCAGGTGATGTGGATGGCAATGGAAAAATAGGCCTGATCGATTTGCAGTTCGTTGCTAAACAATTTGGCAAATCAAAGATCATTGGCTGGTGGGACTTTAAAGCGAGCGGCGCTGATCTTAATCGTGATAATGAAGTGGATTTGCTTGATATTTCCTACATTATTGCGAATTACAGCTTAACTTAGCTATATAGCCTTGGCATTAATATAGAAAGAAAGAATGCACATGGATATTTTCAGAGTATAATTTAAGGGTGAATCGCTCTGGCAGCTGATTCGCCTTTTTGTTATTTTTATGAGAGGGAGGAAGATGGGCATAGATCACTCAATCGGCTGCTCCGTGGGGGCTTGATTTTCCTTTCTCCATTCCACGGGAGCATTTTCGGCTTCACTATCAATCTTCATGGGCGGATTTTATCGCGGCTGCTTATTCCGACACGAGGGAGCAGCTTAAAACGAAATTCGGTAAAGTGCATAGTGGAAAAAATGATGCTGTCGACTGTCTCATAACCGACATCGCCGCGAGCCAAAAGCCCGATTGCGACAACGCCAATCAGTATGAATGGTATGTTGTTCGGCAGTCGCAGGCTGCTGTTGAACGTGATGGACAGCGCCTCGATCTATCCGTTTACAGCTTGGAAGGGGGACATGGCTTCGAAATTGTACGAGGTTTATCCGAGCAATGGCTGGTCCAGGCTTGGACTGAATAGGGAGGAGCTTCATGACATTCAGCGGTTGCCAGATGTTTTTAAGGAGAAGATAGCTCCCGACTTTCATATTTACTTCGATAGGAACCTGATACCGCTTGAACAGGGCTGCAAAAAAGAGTGGGTTTGAATGTTTTTAAAGTTTTTTTTGAAAAACACTTGCAATAGTATAGGAACCCATGGTATATTCTAATTCCGGCCGAGAGATACACGGTTCGGACGCAAGAA
>NZ_JBPULM010000048.1:0-119797 GCF_055814915.1 Paenibacillus sp. R-74696 | reverse complement strand
GGATGATAATCCATTCTTTTTTCCTCTGCCGTAAAATACTTATAAAATGCTTCATAAGCGGTATGCACCTGATCGTAATCATGCTTCGTTTGGGCATAATCGGTACGATGGAACTGCACTTGCATATGTTCAAAAAGCTTCAGAATGCTTTTAAACTCTTCGGGTGTTATGAAAAATTTAAGTTTATAAAATCCGCTGTTTTTTAATTTGTCCATTTCTTTCCTCTCACCGCCCAATATTGACTCCATTTATATTATCACATTCTACCTACTCTTCACCTCCTGTTTTGTCAATTAATATAAAAAATGAAAAAGAATATTCCGATACTATAAATAGAAGTGAATAACCGAAATAAATGAAAGGAAAAGGGGTGCTTTAAAGATGAAGATTTACAGCTCAACCCAGTACGACTTAAATTTATACACCAATTCCAAACAACAGGCCGATAAACCGGCCTTGGTTACAGGCACGATACCCGGACTTTCGCATGACATCGATACAGTGGAGATCAGCCCGTCTGCCAGACAGTTGGCGCAATCCGATATTGTGAACCATTCGGCTAAATATTTTGGAACCGTTCAAATTAATGATTCGCTGAATCGCCTTCTCACAGATCAACCTGCGGAGGTGAAGGAAGCTGTTTACAGCATCATTCAATCCAATATCATTACAGACATATCTGGAGATGAGGAAAGAACAGCCTTATTAGAACTGGGACTTACTCAAGCTAAGTATATCGCGGACAACTACATGAAGGATGATGAAGCGGCGGAATTTATGAATACGATTCGTCAAATCGGCGCCATCTCCAAAACGAGAACGGTAGACCCTGAAACGAATGAATTCCATTACGAAACCCCGCCGCAAAGGCCTATTGGGGCTTCAGATGATTATATCGATTTGAACGATATGATGAAAAAATTCGAGCCGAATACGCTGGACAAGCTGCAAGAAGCTATTGTGAACGGTAAAGACTGGAACAGCATCTTGCAAACCTTCGCTAAGAAAGCATCGACAAATACGGATTGGATGAAGGCATACAGAGAGGAAGCTGCCAAGCCGATGGGGGACATTGTCGGTGAGAACAGATTCGAGAGGGCCTCTACTGCCAGCTTGAATGCTTTTGTCCAAGATATCAAGGACATCACTGCCAATGCCGGATTTGAAAATACAGGGTTCATTAAAGACAATATAGAGGCTTTTATGCGAACGTTGGAAAGCGCAAGGTCTTTTCAGCCATAAAAGTATCGAGTGAAAAAATACCCGCCTGCCGCTGCTTGGACGAATTCTAATCAGGGCATGCGGGTATTTTTCTAACGTTTGAATGGTTGCCCTACTAATCCAGTATTTTGCTTCTATCTATAACATAAGCTTAACCAGTACACGTTATAAATTAGCATGGGAAGGAGCGGGTCTCCATAAAGAAACGATTGAACAAGCAGCTTGAGGACATTCTTGTCTCTTCTGTAGATAATAAAAACATATTTGGGACGGTTCTTAGAATAGAATCAGGAAATAAACAGTTGATATGGACCGGAGCGGCTGGCGATATGAGTCTAGGCAACCAGTTCTTCATCGCGAGCACAACCAAGCTTTATGTAACGGCATCCATTTTAAAGCTGAGAGAGCTGGGCAAAATCCAGCTGACTGACAAAATAAGCTGTTACCTAAACACGGAGATTCTTTCGGGAATCCATCACTACCAAGGAACCGAATATTCTTACGACATTACGATTGGACAATTGATGGCCCATACTTCGGGGCTGCCCGATTACTTTGAACAAGAAAGACAAAGCAGTAAGAGTCTAAAGGTTGAGCTCCTTGCTGGACATGATCATGCATGGTCGTTCGAGACGGTGATGGAGGACGTAAAGCAAATGAGGCCACACTTCCCGCCTGGTAAGAAAGGCAAGGCATTATATTCCGATACCAACTATCAATTGCTTGGCAAGATTATCGAGAACGTAATGAATATCAATTTAGAAGATGTTTTCAAGTCGTTCATTTATGAGCCCTTGGCTTTATCTAAAACCTACCTCTATAGAAACAACCACGATCAAACACCCAAGCGACTTTACTATAAAAAATCCTCCTTGCATATACCAGAGGCCATGGCATCCTTCGGCCCAGATGGAGGGATTGTCTCTACTGTAGACGAGCTGATGCGGTTTCTGAGGGCTTTTTTTGAAGGTGAATTATTTCCTAAACCATATTTGAGTGAGCTATATGTTTGGAATAAAATCTTTTTTCCGTTACAATACGGCATTGGAATCGCGAAATTTAAGCTTCCAAGGTTTTTCTCGCCGCTGCGATCAATGCCAGAGTTAATCGGACATTCCGGTTTATCGGGGGCTTTTGCGTATTATTGTCCAGAGAGGGATTTGTATTTGTCAGGTACGGTCAATCAGGTTTCCAATCCGAGCTTGTCCTATAGGCTGATGCTTCGAGTATTGCAGTCCATGTAAATCTAAACGCTTCTTGAGCGGAAAGCATTAAGGGCTGTCTTTTTTTGTGCGCCTTTCTTAGTATGGGTTGAATTATAGTAAAGATTGAATTATAGCGAAAAATTTACAAATCTATTTTTTTATATTTTATTCCAAAATTCGATATAATTTGATATAATATCCCTTGCGAATAGATAAGAGACTCTCATTCCTAGTACCTGAAATACTCTTCCACGAAGAAGGCGGATGTCAGTATTCGCACCCCAATTTCATAACAACATGGCGCAGTCAGATTAGGAATGCTGGTTTTTTTGGAAATAACTAATTTTTCAGAGGAGACTGAAGCCATGAACAAAACTCTGCATTTTGAGCTCGTATCTAATTCTACGGAGGTACCGCTCACCTTGCATATCGGGCAGAAGAAGTATGCGCTGAACAATCATACTCCGCAAACGCTGCTCGATTCGACTAGGACCAATAGTGCGCTGGCACTAATACCTGAACAGCAGAGACAGAAATTCACTCATTTTGTTGAACTATCCGAGTCTGTGTTCCAAAGTGATCGTCTAACCCGCATCCGTGTAACCTCTCCTGATCACGATCCGAATGTATACCTCCCCAAGCTGCATCATGTTTCCTTTCACATTCCGAAAGTACACAGAGTCAATCACATAAAGAGCAAGCTTGCCACGAACTCGCTGCACTTACATCCCAAGCTGACAAGTCTTGGAGTCGCCCAGCCTCACACATTTGATGCCCTTCAGGTCAACCTTGATGCGGAAGATTTGTTAAGCCCATGGGATATTGCAACATCGATTTTGTTCCACTATCCGGAGCTATCCTCCAATAAGCCTTATACAGCGAATATCGTAATGAACGATCACATCGCACCACCTCAAAATATTAACCCTACCCAATATAACCAAGTGTACAATCTAGCAACAATCATTAGCAAACAGGGTCCTGCATCCTCAACTGGCGGCTGGGCTAAAATTACAAATTCGGTTGACCAGAACGGCACTCCGCTTACTTACGGCTATGACATGGGTACGCATAAGGCGGGGGATGCGATCCTCATTTACAGCTGGTCAGATTTAACCGTACAAAATGCAACCTCCCCAATGACTGGCGCCATGCAAAGTGCGAGCAACGACAATTCGCTTCAAAATCAAACATGGACGGTCAATCAGGGCAAAACGGCCTATCAGCAGGATGGAGACTCCACAACGGGCTCGCTGCAAAAATCGTTCTCGTCATCCCGTGCAACACTCGAGGCTGTCGGAGACCCGTCGTTCAAATGGACAGTTAAAGAGGAGACTCCGCATCACGGGCTTGGCGTTTATGCCGATACGATTTCCTTTAGCGATAAAGGCAATTTTTCCATACAAGTGAAAAATACTTATTTGCGCACATTGACTGCGTATGCGGAGTTTTTCAATGAGAACGGGGATGCGATCTCCAACCCGTCAGGCTGGGTAGATCAACTGCCATCCTCGATTTCCAGCTGGTTCGAGACGGACAAGAAGAAGTTTATCTCTAGCGTATCCGCCGTCAATACGATTCTTGGCATCCCTATGCCAACGGATCCAACGACGCTTTCGTTCGTTTTTCCAGAGGATGCCACGCAGCTTAAGCTGCTCTTTGGGGGTCTAGGCACCTCAAAATGGGATGGAGATGTCGATCCATCAGGCGCCATTCTTACAGGTATATTTCAATACGGTATTCCTTCGATATTCCTTATCGCTGGTGCAGCCATTACGAGCACCAAGTGGTTTAAGGACTTCGTGTCTGAAACCGAAAATATCGTGGCCGCCCTTGCGGTTGCATTTCCAATTGTCGGCGGTGGCGTAACAACGGCTGCAGCCTTAACCAATGTGAAATCCGTACTAATCAGCTTTGCGGACGCTATGGCTGGAATCCTGCTCGCTAAAGGGCTGGAGAAGCTGGCGCTTTATATTACAGGCCAGATCACGGTTGCGGAGCTGGAGGACGAGGTACCGTTTGTCGGCTGGGCGCTTCGGGCGGCCAACATGGCGATCGACTTTGCGGAAATGGCGGTTACGACTGGAGAAGTTCTGTCCTCGCCAGCTACGCTTTCCATTGACATTTGCCGTACGATGGATCTGAATTTTAAGCTGCATCCAGATCCAGCCCATGGCGAGCCGGGAAATCTAGAAACAGCGGTTTGGCCTGCCGTGTCTGACCATTATCAGGTGACGGTGCAGTACAAAGGGGGCACGAACTTCGTGCTTAGCGGCAAGATGCCTGCTACAACATCAAACACGCCGCTGCTGCTGACCTTCGCAGATCTGCCTGTCGGCGGGAGCATCCAGATTACTGCTGGCATCTACTCAGCCAACGGCTGGCTATGCGGCAAATACCAGAGCGATTGGATGGACGCCTTCCCAAGCAGCGGCTCCTCTTCACTTTCACTCGATGAGAATATTACAGAAATTCTAGTGCCGCTTACTCAGGATACACAGTACAACTACAAAGAGAAAATCGTATACGACCAAAACTCGGGCAAGCATGTGTGGCATGCCGGTGATCTGCCGACGGCCACACTATCCAGTCTGGACTGCAGCAGCGGTGGCCATTATATTTGCAAACCGGTCGATATTACGCTGAATGACCAAGCTTACCAGATTGGCTATGTATGGAGCGCCTCGGGTCAGAGTTATATGGCTCAGAACGTCTCTGTGCTGGCTGATCCGCAGTCACGCTACAAGTCGTCCGAGGTTCAACTTACGGTGCAGCCTTATATCGCCTATGACCAATTCGGCCTTCAGCCAGATGGTAGCGGGCAGGATACTGTTAGCCTGAACAACTTCATTCTCGATACCCGGAACAGCCAAATGAATTTGCGCCAGGTTAACCTGATGGACGGCCAAAGCGGATTTGGCTTGAATGACCCGAATTTGAAGAGCTGGGGACGGTTTAACCTCTCTAATATCGACGCGATGGTTGTTCATCCGGATGGAGCGGTCATTGCCGTCAGCTGGAAAGACAGCAAGATGGAAATTCTTCAAATTCCAGACGCGCCGAGCGACGATGCGCATGCGCCTGACGCTCAGATGGTATCCGGGCTTGGGGTTCGCCAAGGGCTGCTTCAAGGGCCGAAATCTATCTCTGTAACGCCAGACGGCCGCGTGCTTATTCTGGAAACGCTTAATAAGCGGATCCAAGCTTTCGATACGAAAGGCAATCCGGTTTCCAGCTTCCTTGGTGATCAGCTGTTCACGCTTGAGGCTTCGGTCTATGCGACAGACCTGGATAATGGCATATTCTCAGATGCGCTGCAGCTTCAGTTTCAGAATAACGGCCTGACGCATATTTTTGATCTGGATGAATCGCTGATTGAAAGTCTGAATCAAAGCCAGCTCACAGACAGCATCATTAATGCCTTTGCTGTCCAAGGTGTGTTCCTGACCTACGAAAGCGATCAAATGAGCAATCATGCGGTCAGCACATACATCACCGTCATAACATCTGGCGAGGCTTGGACGATCACCGACCCGAACAAGAACGCAGTCTACAACATTAAGAAAAACGACCTGGTTCTCAACGTATTCGATGTGCTGAACAATGTAACCGTTGATGTCCGCGCGAAGGGCAGCATCTGGGTGGTAGAGGATTGGAACGGTGCGCAATCGTACTACATCTCCACCGATGCGGCGAGCAGCCAGACTCTTAATGTCAGCCGCTATTTGTCCTTCATGCTGCTTTATAATCCTGAAAACCGCACCGACATCACGTATTTGGACGTAGCGGTCGAAGCGAAAGGCTATCTCTACGTGCTTTCTTATGTAGCTGGAGGCAAGGAGCCAAGCGATTACTTTTTGGACATCTATAACCCGGACGGCACGTTCCTTGTCCGTACACCGGATTCGAAATTACAGCCGACGAGTCCGCAGTTTATCAGCGCAGCGAAGCTTGTCGTTGACGTATGGCGCAATGTCTATACGCTGAACTACGAGCCAATTATAGGCCCGAACAACATGACGGAACCATCGATCAGTCATTGGATTCCGACTCCGCCGCTGTTCGATTTGCCGCTCAGCGACCAGCCGAACTTCGATAATGCCAATGTTGCGGCGGTTCAGGCTGCTTTCTCAGCTAACGGTATTACGCTGGCGAACCCGACTACGATCAAAACGATAAATTCAAGCGGCTACTGGAAGGTATCCGATTCGACACAGACGTATGATGTCATCCGCAGCGGTGCGAATCTGGAGGTCTATTCCATTCCAGTGACTTAAGGAGCAGCCTTCGAATCAATAGCAGCCATGAAGTAATACAAGAGTATGTGATGCAGCTTAAGCGTCATACAAACCTACACCCTGTAGCTGTATGGCGCTGGAACTGCAAACCGGTCAGATAGAGGAAACGGAGGAACGAACATGGGCGATCTATTCAGCCAAACGCTGCAGCTTCTCGGGTTGACCGAAGCGGATGCAAGCAAAGATACACTGACTACAGGGAATAAGTCAGGGCCAACCTATTTATCTACTCGGCCGGAATTTGAATCCGCGCTGGCAGCCAAGAAGATTACGGTTAAAAGTTTAGAGCAGCTGCAGTCGATAATCGGAACCAACGATTCAAGCAGCAGTGAGCTTGACATTCCTGAGCCGTGGCCGGCAAGCAAATCCGGCTTGAAGACCCAGGATCTTACCGAGCTGGATGAGCGGCAGCTTTATGACGCGCTTCGCGCCTGCCTGGCTGGCCGGCAAAACGAGGTGCAGAGCTACAGCGAAATTTTAAATGCACGGTACTTTCCAATGAATCTAAGCGTGTTCACTGCTCAGAATATTGTTGTTTCCGCTGGAAGCCCGCTTATTATTTCCCCTCAAGGACATGATCCAGTGTCGGTCACATGCGATACGCTGACGCTTGAGCAAGGTGGTCAAATTATTTGCGAAGCACCGGTTATTCTCACCTGCAATACGTTCATTAAAAACTAACGGGCACCCCCGATAACCTAGGAGGAACTATACAATGCTGACTGCACAAGATATCCGCAATCAATTTATGGCGAAATTTAATTTGACCGATGAGATTATTCAAAAAGGAACGCTTACAACGAGCGGAGGCGGCACATATATTTCGGCTAATCCAAGCCATGACACCGCGATTAAGCCTTTATATGTAACGATTGAATCGATTGATGATTTCAAGTCATTTGGTGGGAACTCCGACGAGCATTATGCGAGCAATCTGCTTCAAGAGCATCATGAAGCGCTCGCTGAATGGGATGCAAGCAACAACCATAAGACTTACTCGGAGCTGTCTGTACTGGAAAAATCAGCCGTCTGCAATGCCTATCAGACTTATATCTACGGCAACTCGAAAAACGTCCAATCTTATAAAGAGGTGCTGCAAAAGCATTTCTTCCCGGCACAGCTTGCTGTCTGCGCAGGTCAAGATATTGTTGTCACACCAGGCAATCCACTTATTCTAGCTGGCGATGGCGACAATCCAATTACCTATAGCTTTAACACCATTACGATTCAGCCGGGCGGGCAAATTATTAACCAAGCAAATGCCACTTTGCTTGTCGATACGCTTATTCAGGAAGAGGGCGGCGCCATGCTTGCGGATGCACCGCCGACTAACAACTTTGTAAGCATCGGAGCTGACGGACAAAGCGGGGCTCCAGGCGGCAACGCTGGCAACGGAAATCCTGGTAGTCAGGGCAGTGCAGGCTCTGACGGTAAAAATTCCTGTGACACACAAGCAGGACAAGGCGGCACCGGTGGAACGGGCAATCCGGGCACGCAAGGCGGCAACGGCTCTCGCGGCTCTGACTCTCAAGTCGTTAAAGCTACTCTAACTGTTGTGCAAGGGCCGATCTTGCTCATGTCTTGCGGCGGGAATGGCGGTGCTGGCGGCGTAGGCGGCAATGCTGGCGCTGGCGGTGTAGGCGGTAATGGTGGCAGCTCGACCTCTCATTGCTCAGCTGGCGCGCAAGGTAAAGGAGGTCAAGGCGGTAACGGTGCTAACGGCGGTAGCGGCGGTGATTCGGGCAATGGCCAAAATATTTATTGTACGTATCAATCGCTAGGACCTAATGGCTCTATCTCCCTTGGCGTTCCGACGAAAGGGCAAGGCGGCCAAGGCGGAGCAGCAGGAAACGGCGGCAACGGTGGACAAGGTAATCCGAACGGCGGCGGCGGTACAGCGGGATCACCAGGGGCAAATGGCAAAAACGGCACGAGCGGAACGGTCTATATCAACAACGTCCCTCAGCAATAATCGCTACTTATTATAGAAGGAGGTCAGCAGATCATGAGCGCAAGCTACGATATTGTCATTCAAGGCGCAACCGGAATTAATGGAGCGAATGGCACGCAGGGCGAGAGTGCCGCCACAAGCGGCAGCAACGGCATGAACGGGACGTATAACAAAAAGGATACACCGCATTGTACCAGTGCTACGAATGGTCAGCAAGGCCAGAATGCGGTATCCTCGGGTCAAAATGGCGAGCAGGGCAGCGCAGGCGCCTCAGCCTCCGCTTTCTTTTTGAAGTGCCAATCCATTGTTTCTCAGAGCCCGATTACGATCTTTAGCGCAGGTGGTGCAGGCGGTAATGGCGGTAGTGGTGGCAACGGCGGCAATGGCAGCAATGGCGGCAACGCCGGCCAGCAGAATGCGAAATGCTCCAGCTCCATCCCCCCAGCAATGGGTGGAAATGGCGGCAACGGCAGCAATGGCGGAAGCGGGGGGAATGGCGGAAATGGCGGCAGCGGCGGCGATATTACCGTCACTTATGTGAGCGCCTCACTTAACGTGCCCTTTATCGCCCAATCAAACGGTGCTATTGGCGGGCAAGGAGGCAGTGCGGGCTTTGCAGGCGTTGGGGGCGTAGGAGGAGTGAATGGCACGGCACCGGGGCAAAACCCGTCCAATGCGGTTAATGGTGCTTCCGGAACGAACGGAGCACCTGGCGTGAACGGGAATTCAGGAATTAACGGCAGCGTCTCCATCAAGGAAGCCAGTCAAATTTAATTAACAATCGGCGGGGGGAATACGAATGTCCTCGACCATGATGACATTTATCGGAAAATGGATATTCAGCGATACAGCTGGAAGCACATATATTAGCCTGGATGGCTCTACCTCTCAACTGGTGGCCGTCCAGGCTTCCGCCGTCTCTCCTGACCAGCGCTTCAACGCTTATGGGGATATCGGCACCGGATTTTGGCTCCAGGCCAATAATGGCAAATATGTTGTCTATGCTGGAAGCAGCTATGCGGCAACAGAGGATCGGAGCGGGGCTCCTGCACGGTTTACATTAGTTTCAAGCGGCGATGCTGTCTTGCTAGTCGAGCAAGTATCGGGCACACAGTATGACGTCAATATGAGCGGAGGCACGATTAGCAGAGTAGCGGTCGACAATCCGCCAGCGACGGCTTTATTCCATCAGCAGTCAATCACACCGGGGTTGGTGCAAATTCAGCAGGCCTCGGTTATTCATTCGGCCGATTTGTCATGGGCTTATTTAGCTAAAGCTGACCTCAGCCAAATTGATTTTTCCGGCTCCAATCTTAGCGGTGCAAATTTAGACTCCTGCAACTTGTTTGAAGCGACATTCCAAGGACCAGATACGATTATTTCGAACTCGAGCTTTGCGAGCGCGTCAATGAGCTACGCCATTCTGGATAAATGTACGGCTCTGAACGTCGATTTCAGCAACGCCACTATGAAATTTGTGTCGCTTTCCGATGCGAGCCTGGCTGGCTGTGATTTTACATCTACCAACCTGTCTAGTGCTTCTGTAGACGGTGTTGACCTGACAGGAGCATGCTTGGCAGGTGCAAACCTTTATGGTACGGTGCTCATTCATTCTAACCTGACGAAAGCCGACCTGACCGGTGCCAATCTGCTGCTGGCGAATCTGGACAGCATTCAAATTCCCGGTGCTACGTTGACGAATTCGACACTAAACAACCAGGATTTGACGACAGCGATCATCGATTCCCAAACGAACTTTACGGGGGCTAGCATGCAAAAGGTTCGCCTCAACAATTGTTCTTTAAAGAACGTAACCTTCACGCATGCGGATTTGACGGGTGCGCTGCTGGATGGCAGCAATCTGATTGGCGCTGATCTCAGCTTCGCGACACTGACCAATGCTTCCCTGAAAAATGGAGTCGCCCTGTTCAGCGCTTCCTTATCCAATGCAACGCTGACTGGCGCAAACTTGACGGGTGCGCAGCTTGGAGCCAAGCAGGAAGCGTTTACGCTAAGCACCTCGCTCATCTCCGATTTGAACGGCGGCGCTGTCACATCTGCGATCAGTCAGGCTTTTCAGAATGCAGGGTATCCGCTTTCGAACGCCGCAACCATCACGGTCCGCATTCCGAGCCAGAATTGGGTCATCACCGATAACAATACGGTATATACCATTACGAACGGCGGAGCTGTGCTGAACGTATGGCTGTATGTATCAAGCAATGATGCTGCCGTTCTAGCGGGGGCCTATATGCCTAATGCCATTTTTACCGATGCGAATCTGTATGCGGTCAATATGTCAGGCGTCAATTGGTACGGAAACTCGGCAAAAGCGGATAACGCCGATCTGGAGGAAGCTGATCTCGCCAATGCCAATCTCGGCAGCATGGATTTCTCGCAGGCCCGGATGTACGGCTGCAATCTCGATTCAGCCAATCTAATTGGAACGACGATGAACGGCACGTATTTGACGCCGTCGATTAACAAGAAGCAGGCTTCGCTTGCTTTTGCCAATATTCAAGGGGCAATCTTCCAGCAGGCACAGCTGCAGAATGCAGTATTAACGAATGCAGCGGTATCGCTAAACGAAGGTCCGTTCTTTACGCTGCCTTCATCGTATGCTGTCGATCTGGACAACCAGACGATATCTGCTGCGCTGCGCAGCCAGTTCCAAACTAACCATTATCCGCTGGATCCGGCGGCAACTGTAACAGCTGTAACGCTGGGCAGCAACTGGACGATTAAAAATGCCTCAAATCCGATTTATCCAATCTATTCAATTATCAAAATAGACGCGCAGTTATACGTATCCGGCGGTCCGATTGGTGTTCATTTGTTTAATTTGCCACAGTCCATGAGCAAAGAGCTTGATTTGAAAAATCTAGCCTCTGACATTCAGAACGCTTTCAGCAGCGCGGGATATCCGCTCGTCTCCACTGCAAGCATCGACCAAGTCATCATCCCGGGCAGCAAATGGCATTTGAGCAATATCAGCACGGGTACTTCTCAATTACAGCAGGGCTATGTGGAATTTTATATTATTGCAAACGCTGATCAAACGCTGCATGTATATGGGTCGGTGCTGATGGTGATTCGTTCTGATGACACCCATACGATGGAACAGGTTCGAATCGTGCTCGCTGCGACACAGATGACTCAGGATGTTATGGACGGTACGACGACATGTCCTAATGGGCAAAAGCTGAAGCAGTATTTGAACCAGCAGCCTCCACAGCACATTACATGGGAGCAGATGATGACGGCTGCTGCGCCGCCTAAGCCGCCGGCCTGTGTGCCGGACCCGTTTCATTGGTGCTGATAAACCTATATCAAGGAGGTTATTAAATGGCAAGTCAGGTCGATCCATCACCAATGGATTATGCAGTTCTGCTTGCGGGGGCGCATCCGGAGCTGTCTTCGCCGGATCCGGCAGTTCAATCCGAGGTCAACAGCCATATCAACAGCCAAACCAATTTGCTTTATGAACTTGCAACAGCGTTCAGCAAACAAGGTCCAGCTTCTCCTAACGGAGGCTGGGCCACAATCGAGCAGATCGGAAAGCTCGGCACGGAACCCGTTTATCAATATACTCTGTCATCTGCAACTGCCGCGGCAACGGGTTCAATCATTGAAGGAACGCTTGTACTCGTCAAGCAGGACGCCAGTTTGCTAAATAAGCTATGGTCGGTTCAGCAGGGCGTCGCCGGTTCTTATCAGCCTGTTATTCCGCCAGCTGCTGGTTTTCAGTGGACGGCGGACAATTTTCAACCGCAATGCGGCATTACGGTACAGGCAGTCAGCGCAGACCCTCAATCGAATCAGTTCCAAATTGTGCTGCAAAATAGCTATCCGGCATTCTACAGTCTTTATGCGGAATTTCTCGATGCTTCCGGTGCAGTCATAGCGTCTGGCTCAGGGGAATGGACATCAAGGCTTCAGTCAGGCTCGCGCTTTGAAACTGCGACGAAGAAGTTTATTGGACTAGTGCCGCCCACACTCGGAATTGAAGGTATGCCTGCCACTGCCAAGCAGACGACGCAGTCATTTCACATTCCGCAAGCAGCAGTAACTGTCCGGCTTACCTTTGGAACATTGGGCGCGCTTGGGTGGAACAGCGTTACGAATCCGCTGCCATTTTTTTTCTCGGCCGTGCTCGGCTACGCTGTCCCTTGGATCATGAAGTCCGCTGGTGAGTATACTTCGGCGACAGCCGCATGGTATTACGAGTTGTTTAGCGACAGCGGAATTAGAATAGAATTGGAAAAGAACGCGGGGCTGCTGGCATCTGCCGCTTCAACGTCGGATGCAATCAATCTGCTCTGTGCACAGACAGGAAAGCTGCTCTTTGGCGGCTCTCTGCCTAAGCTGCTCGCCGCATTGCGTCTCAAATACAAAGACGATGTGCTTATTCAGGCAGCGCAAAGCACATATTGGCCGCTAGCGGGCATGTTGTCTTCTCTGCAGAGCGGTGTAGTAAGCGGTGTGGTAGAGACGCTGTCTGTTCCTGCAACGTTTACGCAGGCTTATAGCATAAATATGATCGCAGCTTCAACGGTTGAGGTATATCCGGACCCCGTCCACGGCGCTTGGCCGCTTTCGGCTGCTTCCTATACGATTAAGTGGGCAGGAAATGGCGATGTGCAAACTGGCAGCGGATCGATGAACGGCATATGGAGTGATCCGCTGTTGAAGTCGTCGTTTGCCAATGTACCGCATAATGCTGCCATATCCGCGACGGCGTACATTTACGATGCTTCTGGAAATGTAGTTGGCCAGGGCGAAGCAAGCGGAATGGCATCCTCCATCCTCAGCATCGTTATTCAAGAAAATGTCCCGGCGGCGGCAGCGAAGGGCTACCAGCAAGCGCTGGCGCTGGCCTTTAGCGATGAGGCAGGTTTCAATTGGCAGCCGGCAGCTGAGGCAGATTCCTCGACGATTGCAAGTCTGGACTGCAGCAATGTCGGAACCAATCTATGCCAACTGACAGGCCTATCATTTAATGCTGCTGCTTCGGCGCTTGTGTATGGCTGGCGGGCATCAGGCACGGCGTGCGCGCCATGCAGCGGCGGCGGGGCAGGGGCGCAAATGTACAGGCTTCAATCTATTTCAATTTCGTCATCGCCTGCCCGTTCGCTCAAGCCTGCATCCTGCGGTTTCTATACGATGACGACCATTGCAAATGGCCACAATTGCGATGATAATCTGTTTTTTGATACACGTACGACGCCGTATGCGCTCAGGAACATCACACTCGGAGATGCTGGCGTTTTTCAGTTTCCTACGGAAACAAGCCGAGGTTATTTGACGCTTAGTACGGTGGATGATTTGACCGCTCATCCAGCTGGATTTGCGGCTGCAGTCAGCGCAGCCGCAAACATGCTGCAGATTGTGCAGCTAAGCGCACAGCCGGTTGCGGATAGCGCGGCACCGGGACCTTATTCGGTAGGTGGAATGGGGACACGACCCGGACTGCTGCAGCAGCCCGTAGCAGTTGCAGCTGCGCCTGACGGTACCCTCATCGTACTGGAGGCAGGGAACAAGCGGCTGCAGGCCTTCGACGTGTTCGGCAACAGCCAGAATTATTTCGCAATGTCCCCAATTTTGCAGCTTCGCCAGACGTCCGGTATTTCGTACATTGATCTGGATATCGATAGGGATGGCAATATGTATGTACTGTCCTATTCCGGAAGCGGCAATCAGGCAAGTCAGTATTTGCTTGACGTGTACAGCCCGCAGGGAGCGCTGCTTTCTTCAACGGAGGGTGTAAATGCAGCGGGAATTGCCGTAGATGAATGGCGGAATATATATGCACTCGACTATAGCCTATTGCAAGGGCCGCAGGGAGATACAAGTCCTGCCATTCGGGTATGGACGCCGATAACGACTTGAGGTTGGAAAGGAAGGCTATCACGATGTCTAAGCAAAAGCATCAGCAGTTCGCGAAGGAGCAGACGCACACGAATGAGGAAGCCATTGCAATTATCGGCATGGGCTGTCGTTTTCCCGGCGGGGTGAATAGTCCAGAGGAGTTTTGGGAGCTGCTCAAAAATGGTACAGACGCGATCGTGGAGGTTCCGCCAGAGCGATGGAAGAACACGGATTTCTATCATCCCGACCGCGACAAGCCGGGTAAAATGGTAACGAGGCACGGCGGATTTATCGACGCCATCGACCGGTTTGATCCAGAATTTTTCGGTATTTCCCCGCATGAAGCGCATCATATGGACCCACAGCAGCGTCATTTGCTGGAGGTTACATGGGAAGCGCTGGAGGATGGCGGGCAGCGCCCCGAGCTTCTTCGCGGCCGGGAGGTTGGTGTGTTCGTAGGGGCATTCGCGCTTGATTACCACGCGCTGCAATTCGGCGATCCATTTCAGCGGGACGCCGGGCCGTATACCGCCGCAAGCAGCATGACCACGATGATTTCAAACCGGATTTCATACATTTATGATTTTTGCGGCCCGTCCATGACCATTGATACAGCCTGCTCGTCTTCACTTGTTTCGCTGCATTTGGCTTGCGAAAGCCTGCGTAAGGGCGAGAGTGAACTTGCGGTTGCTGGTGGTGTTGTGCTGATTTTCACCCCGCAATACACGTTGGTAGAAAGCAGAGGCGGTTTTCTGTCGCCGGAAGGCCGATGCAAAACGTTTGACACCACTGCGGACGGCTATGTCCGGGGCGAAGGCGTTGGCATGCTGGTGCTGAAACGACTGGAGAATGCTATAGCAGATGGCGATCCGATTCAGGCGGTTATTATGGCAAGCAGCGTCAACCAGGATGGGCATACACCTAGCATTACCGTGCCCAGCTCCGCGGCGCAGGAGCGGCTGATTCGAAAAACGCTGGGCAAGGCGGGCATTTCTGCAGCAGACGTGCAATATGTTGAAGCGCATGGAACAGGCACGCCGGTAGGCGATCCAATCGAGGCGCGAGCCATTGCCGCAGCCTATGGAGAAGGGCGGGCGGAATCGGAGAAGCTGTTCATCGGTTCTTGTAAAACGAATATAGGCCATACCGAGGCAGCGGCAGGTGTAGCTGGCCTGATTAAAACAGTGCTTTGCCTCAAGCATAAGCAAATTCCACCGAACCTGCACTTTCATAATCCGAACCCAGCCATTCGATTTGATGAATGGGGCATCCGCGTGCCCGTCAAGCTTGAGCCGTGGCCTCCGCATGACGGCGAAGCCATTGCGGCGGTCAATTCATTCGGTTTTGGCGGCACGAATGCACATGTGATCGTCCGGGAATTGTCGATTAACGAGAAGAGCATTTTGCTGCAAGAAGAGGAATACATGCTTGCCGCTCAAGTAGGCAGTCACCACGGTGGAATGCTGCAAGCATCAGCAACAGTCGACACAATTGTAATAGCGAATCAAGCAGCTGTCATGGAGCAGAAAAGCTTTGCAAGCCAGGGTTCGGGACTGGACTTTCCTCCTATTTCTTCTCAGCGCTCGTACCTGCTGCCGTTATCCACACGACGAGCGGCAGGGCTGCAGCAGCTAAGCAAGAGCTACACACGGCTGCTAAGCGATTCCAGCTTAGCGCTTGATGATCTGTGCTGGAGCGCTGGTGAACGCCGCGAGCATCATCATCACCGTCAGGCGTGCATTGCCAAAGACAGCAATAGCCTGGCAGAGCTTCTGACTGCGGCTGTTGAAGGTAAAGCGGCTAAAGGTGTCATCACCGGTATCAACCTGCCAGGAGTGAGGCCTAAGCTTGTTTGGACATTTTCGGGCATGGGCCCGCAGTGGTATGGCATGGGACGGCAGCTGCTGCAGATTGAGCCTGTGTTTCGAGAGACGATGGAGCAGTGCGACCGCTTGTTTGCACAAATTGCCGGGTGGTCTATGCTTGCCGAGCTAGCGAAGGACGAAGTGGATAGTCTAATGGACGAGACGGAAATTTCAATGCCGATCAGTTGTGCCCTCCAGATATCTCTGGCCGCACTATGGCGTTCGTGGGGAATTGTGCCGGATGCTATCGTGGGGCACAGCGCAGGCGAAGTTGCCGCATTTTACGAGGCAGGCGTCTATACCTTAGAGCATGCCCTCCAGATCGTTTATCACCGCAGCCGTCTATTGCAGCGTTTAAGCGGGATGGGCGGGATGGTGGCCCTCGGCGCCAGCGAGGAGGAAGCGAAGAAGCTATTGGAAGGCTTTGAAGAAACGGTAAGCATCGCTGCGATCAACAGCCCTTCATCGGTCACGCTTGCAGGGACGCTTCAATCGTTGGATGATGTTATGTCCTTGGCTACAAAGCGGAATTTATTTAATCGAAAATTGAAGGTGCAAGCACCTTTCCATAGCCATTTCATGAAGGCGATTAAACAAGAGCTGTTGGACAGTCTGCAGGGCATCCCGTCACAAGCCGTGTCCGTTCCACTTTATTCCAGCGTTACAGCTGGACTTGTTGACGGTGAAACAGTAGATGCCAATTATTGGTGGCGCAATGTTCGTGAACCGGTACGCTTTGCACCCGCCATTGAACAAATACTGCAGAGTGGCTGTACGGTTTTTGTGGAAATCGGGGCGCATCCTGTTCTTACCGGTGCGCTAAATGAATGCTTTAGCGCACACCGTGCCTTGGCGGTTTCATCGATCCGCCGTAAGGAAGACGAGCATGAAGCGATGCTGCTGTCGCTTGCCGAGCTTTACGTTTGGGGATTTGAGCCGAACTGGAACACACTTTATCCGCAAGCGCAGTGGACAGAGCTCCCGGCCTATCCATGGCGGAGGGAGGCCTATTGGCATGAGCCGGAGGTCATCCGGCTGATTCGTCTTGGGCTGCGCGACCATCCGCTGCTTGGCCGTCCATTGCTTGGTGCAGCAGCAGCTTGGGAGGGGGAAATCTCCCTCATTCGTTTTCCTTATTTGCGCGATCATCGGGTGCTGGATCAGACGGTTTTCCCGGCAGCTGCGTACATTGAAGCAGCAATGGCGGCTGCTCAGCATACATTGGGCGGAACGGGCTATGCGCTTGAGCAAATTGAACTGCACCGCAGTCTTACGCTGCCACAGCCCTCCACTGTCATGCTTACCCAGCATTATCTTGACGTGGAGAACGGTACGTTCCAAATTTATTCGGCGGCGGATACGTCAGGAAGTCCGTATACGCTTCACGCATCCGGCCGTGTAAGGCAGCTTCAGCCGGTAGCACCAATGGCGCAGCTGAATCCGAAGCTCGCGAGCCAAACGATGCACCGCACCGTGCAGCATGAACAGGCATACCGCATTTTGAATCGTATGGGCTTCGATTATGGAGCCATGTTCCAAGGCTTGCAACAAGCCTATATTGGGATTGATGAGGCCTGGGCAGAGATAAATCTGGAGCTATCGGCAGCGGAGGCAGAGGATTACATCTTCCATCCTCAGTTGATGGACTCCTGTTTCCAGGCGCTGCTTGCCGCAGAATTCCCGCTTGAAGGCGAGACGCCAAAGGAAGCAAGAGATGAGTTTCGTCTGCCGGTGCGTATTGGGGAAATTCGCTTTTACCGAAAGGTAAAGGGGAAATTATGGGCGCACAGCCGATTGACGGAGCGAAACGATAAGATAACAAAGGGAGACCTTCGCATCTATGATGGAGATGGACGCTTGGTTGCCGAGTTCCTCGGCTTCGTCAAACAGGCGGTGGATGCAGGTGTAGGAAAGATTAGCAGCGCACAATTAAAGCGCTGGTTCTATGAGCCGCAGTGGCAGCCTGCTCCTGAGCTGAACGACCCGCCGCTGCGCATGACAAAGAAGGATGTCTGGCTGTTTCTCGCCGATCACAGCGGTGTGGCAGAGGCAGCAAGCACACTACTGCGGCAACAGGATTTTGAGGCGGTTATCGTAAGGCCCGCTGTCGAAGGTGAATATCATTTTGTACCTGCTTTAAATGGGAGCAGAATACACCCTGGTACGAAGCAGCATTACGACAAAATGGTGAAAGACGCCCTACAGGCGTTTGGCAGCCGTCTTCGCGGCATTGTGCATGCCTGGAATTTAGATCTTCCTGAACCGGAGAGCATACATTTGCATGCAGATAAAATGGAGGATGGGCAAGGAAACAGGCTCTGGAGCAGTCCATGGATGGAAGGGAATGACAACTATGCCCAGTATAAATCGTTATCCCTCTACTCTGTGCTTTATGCGGTGCAGAGCATATCCATGCAAACGGCGAAGATCCGTCTCTGGACGCTGACACGCGGTGCACAACTCGTCCATCGTCTGGATGAGTTCACAGGGGAAAAACCGCCAGCAGTCTTTCAATCCGCAGTATGGGGGCTTGGAAGATCGATCGCACAGGAGTTTGGCAATTACTGGGGCGGCATTTGCGATATTGATCCTGATGCCACTGCGGCAGAAGCGGCGCAGCTTTTCGTTCGGGAGCTTGTCAGTGAAGAAGCCGGCCGCGAGGACCAGCTGGCCTTTCGGAATGGAGAACGCCATGTGCTTCGCCTCAACCAGGCGGCACGCATTCCGGGAGCGGCACTTCCTCTGCGCTGTCGCGAGGACGGCGCCTATCTCATTACTGGTGCATTTGGTTCGCTCGGTCAGCATGCTGCGCGGCTGCTTGTCAAGCGGGGCGCCAGAAGACTGATTCTGATTGGACGGAACCCGCTGCCGGATCGGCACGAATGGAAAGCGTATTTGAGGGATAATTTCGATGATGCGACACGGGCTGTTCAAGCGGAGCGAATCGCTTTTGTGCTTGAACTGGAAGCTGCTGGCGTTTATGTGCATACCATTTGCATCGATATTACAGACAAGCAGAGCCTGGGAGCCTTTATGGAGAATTATATCGGCAGTGGCCATCCTCCAATCCGAGGCGTCATCCATAGTGCAGGAGCCATTCGAGATATGCTGCTGAGACAAATGCCGGCAAAGGTTTTCGATGAAGCCTATGAACCGAAGGTCAAAGGGGCATGGAACCTGCATGAAGCGACACTCGCCGAGCCGCTGGAATTTTTCGTTATGTTCTCCTCCATTGCCTCGCTGCTGCCGCCAGCCGGACAGGGGAATTATGCCGCAGGCAATGCGTTTATGGACGGACTGGCCCACTATCGTCTCAGCCAGGGGCTGCCGGCGATGAGCATTAACTGGGGACCGTGGCTGTCCGGTATGGTCACCAGACAGAACTTGGCAGCCCATTTTCAAGAAAATGGGCTAGATTGCATACTTGATGGGGAAGGAGAGCGCCTGCTGGAGCATTTGCTCGGTCAACCACTTGCCCAAGTTGCTGTACTTTCCGCAGAATGGAAGTCCGTCCGTACGCTATATCCTGACACGGCGCTGCTCAATCTGCTTGATCAGAAGGCGCGTAGCGAGGGGCAACAGATCGAAGAAGCCATTAACTGGTCAGAGAAATTGTCGGCGCTTGAGCCAGCAGTAAGAGCGTCTGCGGTATTGGTGAAGCTGACGGCCATTATCGCTGAGCTGCTCCACTATGATCAAGAATTTCTCGACACGACGCGCAGCCTTCCGGAGCTCGGGCTTGACTCTATGATGGCCATTAAACTCCGCAATCGAATTACTGGCGAATTTGGCTGCGCGCCAATGGTGGGCGATCTTCTCAGCGGAAACACGGTTGAAATGCTAGCAGATGTGTTAGTCAGCTTATTGGAAGAGGAACGAGAGGCTGAAGAACATCATTTAGAAGCGAGTATGCTATAAACGTGCTAACAAGAAAAACAAGAAAATCCGCCATTTTGGCGGATTTTCTTGTTTTAATCATTTTAATAGCGATAACGCTCTGAGGGGATAGCTAAAATATCTTGATTGTGAATGTTCAGCAACGAGCACGCTGTTAGGCGACCGAATTGTAACCTTTAGCTCCATCTCTTTTGAAGAACTAGATGGCAATCTCCATTTTAACTGATGGGTGATATTTATAATTGATTAACTCGAAATCATTAATAGTAAAATCATCGATTTTTTTTATTTCTGGATTGATCCAAAGTTCAGGTGCAGGATATGTCTCTCGTTGAATCTGTTCTTTCAAAGGATCAATGTGTCGCTCATAAATATGAGCATCATTAATATTTAGCGTAAGCGTTCCTAATTTGTATCCTGTAACTTGAGCGATCATTCGCTGTAAAACGGAATATTGGAATACATTAAATGGGTTTCCTAAACCAATATCATTTGATCTTGCGTTGACAATTAGATGAAGGATTCCTTGTTTTATTAGCCATTGGTTATTCCAAACACAAGGATACAGCTCCATTTGATCAAGATCATCAATATTCCAAAGGGATATTACATGTCTTCTTGAAGCAGGATTATTAATTAGTTGATCAATTAGATTATGAACTTGGTTTGTAATCTTACCTTTGAGCATTATTGGCTTGCCCAACTGATAGCCATATGCTTTACCTATATTGTTGCTAGCATTTGTCCACTCTTTCCAAATTTTCACGTTGCTATCATCTAGATAAGAGCAATCACTTGTTCTTTTGACATAAAACCATAGTAATTCGTGAATTGCCGATTTCCATGGAACTCTTTTTGTTGTAAGTATAGGAATTTCAGAATTATCAAATTTCAACTGCTTTGAAATTAAACTTTTTGTGTAGGCTGGGGTGCCATCCGACCAAGTTGTTCTAACGTCGTGGTCTTTGTCCCAATCTCCATCTTCAAGAATTTCATTTACTAATTGACTGTATATCCTATCAGCCTTCGCCATCTAATGTACCTCCAAATCATACATGAGCATTGCTTTATAAGATTCGCGGGAAATGACAAATTTCCCTTTTTTCATTTATATCCTATTGCTTAGTTCAACATAACTAGCTTGCTACCACGACGCTAACCTGCCCGTTAACTCAATCCTGTCGCTTCTCAAGCTTAAACTTTTCATAACGCTGAACCTTTATCAATACTTCTCAACCGATTCAAAAACACCCGCTTGCCGCTGCTTGGACGAACTCCAAACAGGGCAGGCGGGTATTTATATGCAAGCCTTATGGATGAGGCTCGATTAAATTTCTTCGTCGGATTGGTTGATGAGCCATTGAATGCCAAATTTGTCCTTCAGGCTGCCGTACCCTTTAGACCAGAAGGTTTCCTGCAATTCCATCTCGACGGTGCCGCCTTCTTTGAGCTTGTTGAAGACTGACTGCAGTTCTTCAAGCTCCTTGCTGACGATGGAGAGGCTGATGTTCGTACCTTCAACGAAAGGCATATCTGGAAACACATCGGAAAACATAACTAAACTGCCCATAATTTTCAGCCGTGTATGCATGACCAAAGGTTTCACTGCTTCTGGCATCTCAAAATCCGGATTTGGAGGAGAATCCCCGAATGTCATAATTTCAGGCTTGTCCGTTCCGAAAACCTCTGCATAAAACAATACCGCTTCACGACAGTTGCCATTAAAATTCAAATACGCCTGAACAGCCACTTACGTCACTCCTTCATAGGGTTGAGTTGGGGTTAAGCATGGTCATTTACGCTCCTATTGTATCATTAAACGGAGCTTGTTCAAACCTGCGATTTGAGAGGTGCTGTCGAGGGCTTTTTTACCAAGGATTAGGAATTAAACCGTCCATAAGACTTATTGTTCTCAGCACCCACCACGGATAAAATAAGAGGACAGGCTTCGTCTTTAGTCGACACTGGAAGCTTGCAGCCTGAAGCGTTTCATAGCTTACTTCAAAGCCGGGCACCCATCGCGGGTGCCCTTTCATTTTTTTCTTCAAAGCTGATGTGTTCAGGTTTAATGAAATTGGGTATTAAATTGTTGGTATACATAACGGTTTTTGCTTAATTTTTAAAAAGGAAAGTGGAAGGTGAGTATAGATGATGGAAGCAGCACAACGAGCGGAAATAGATGAGATGAAACGAGAGATTCACCAGTGGTTCGACCAATTGGAAAAGCAGGATGGAGCAGACGTGATCAAGCGCACCAAGCTGCAAGTAGGGGTTTTTGATTATGCACAAATAGACTGTACAGCTCAAAAGATCGACATTACCGACCATGATCTGGGCATCGGCTGGCCGGATGAAAAGGATGAAAAGCCTGACCCGCATGCGCTGTTTACAGTGGAGCAGATCGAGACGCTTGTTAAGCCGGAGCTTGCGGAGGAGATCGAGGAGCGCCTGAAATTGCTGGCGGCGTCAACCGTTACGGATTACCGCTTTACTTTTTGCGCGAAATTCCGGGCCGTGGAAAGCGTCATAGAGCTCCCGCTTGTGGAATATGTGAATGAGGCGAAAAAGCAGGAGCTGCTGGGACATATACAAGCTTATGTGACGCAAAAGCTAGATTCGGGCAAGTTTCCGACAAAGCCGCTGGAGACATTTTTTCTGGCACGGCACTTGCTCAGTGAGCTGCTTTTTCCAGAGCTGGACGGCGAATGGATCATTGCCAAATTCGAGAAAATTTTAGAGCTCAATAAATCTCGTAGAGAAGCGCTGCAGGAGCATCGCAGCAACATCATTATCATGCTGAAAGCCTGGGTGGAAAACCAATTGCTGCCGCCGTTTTTTACCATAGAGGAGGGCGAGGATGGACGGAAGCAGTATAAATTGAAGTCCGGGGCTGCTGCCGGGTCTGTACAGCCGGGGCTAATTACGCTGCTGCTTTATACGGCTGTCGCTATTCTTCGTTTCGAGCCTAGCTACAGCAAGCAGAGGGGACTTATCTTTATTGATTGTGCCCGGCAGCTCGGAAGCGACAAAGCAGCACAGCTGCTTGAAGAAGGCAGCGGCGCCTATCCGAAGGAAGATAGCAACTATAGCGATGCTTATGTGCATTGCAAGGCGAATGATGTATTTTCGACGATAACGATCGTCATCAAACAGGAGGAACAGCAGAGCTACGGACAGGCGGTGGCGTTCATCATTCGGTTACTTCAGCAGGGTTTCCCTAAAAGCTATAAGATCAAGCTTAAATCGAGCGTTAAGCAATATTTGCCGCTGAAAGGGCTGGCCAAATCGGATACGCACCGCTTCTTTGCGAATGTGCTTGCCTTTGAAGAGCTGCATCCGCTGCTGGAGCAATATGCACGCGTGGCGATGGAGGAATTTGAATGGTATGGTGATGCAGAGGATGAGAAGAGCTGCATGCCGGGCAGCTACGCTGTTTTCGGCCTAGGCATTGCCGATTCCCGTTATTTTCAGCTTGCTCAGCAATATATGAAGCTAGTAGATGTGGAGCATCAATCCGTGCAAAATAAATTTACCGCCGAGTTCGCGGCACGCTATGGCGTTAATGCCGATTCTATCGCAACGCTCGTTGTTTGCATGCTGCATAGCACGGAAGAGCTGAAGCTCAAAATCAAGCCGACTTTCGAAGAGGAAGGCAATCTGGCGCTGCTGCTGGAGCAAGTGAAGGGGCGGCAGGATTATGAAGTGGAGCATCTCATATATTTGATCTGGGGCGGGACAGACAAGCTGAAGGCAGCAGCTCGCAAAACAAAAGACGCGCGCCAGCCCCTAATGGAGCTGCTGCTGCAAGCCGCCTATTAATATAGCTTGAGCATGAGCACAAGCGGGAGCAAATGAGCAATAAGCAGAGCGAAGCGCTTTTTATAAAAGGAGGGGCCTGCCCATGTATATCGTATCGCCTAATGGTTCGCCTATACCGGCCGAAAAGCTGCATCAGCTGGAACAAGAGCAGCAGCTGACGCTGCCTGAAGCGTATGTCCGCTTCTTGGTTCTTCACGGCCCAGGCACTTATCGCGGCTGGTTTAATATTGAAGTACCTGATCCCGGTGTGCTGAAGCCGTTCGCGGAGGAGGAGTTGTGGGAGCATGATGCTGCCAGCCCCATTACGCAGCAGCAAATCGTCGAATGTGTATCGATTGGCACGACGATTGACGGCGACTTTCTCGCGGTGCATCCGGCTGTCAAGGGCATCATCTGGCTGCCGCGGCATTCGGAGATCATCGAGCTGTATACCGAGGGTGCGATTGAGCATGCCGACTATACGGAATTTCTTAATCAGATATATGGCGAAAAGCTAGCTCAGGAAGCGGTGGTTCCGGCTTATTTTGAGCCGTGGACGCAAACGCGGCAGCATCAATTTTTTCATTTTGCCCCGGATAAGGCTGGATATGAGCTGCCTGAGCTGGCGCGCCAGTGCAAGGAAAGCTTTGAGCCGGATTTGCAGATTGAAAATGCCTATACATGCCTATTGTTTTTGCAAGGGCTGGGCGGGTATATCCGTTTCAATTATGCCTATAGGCTGGAGGTTGCCGTTTTCTATGAGGAGGGGCAGGAGCCGCTCTTGCAACAAATAACCGCTTTTTTGAAAAATCATAATTGCATATCGTTAACTTAATCGAAAAGGTGGGAGCGAAATGGAAACATTAAATCGATTCGTCTGGAACAGTCTGCCGAGCCAAGAGAAGGAAATTGTATTGAAAATGCTGCTGGATAAGCTTCCGGAAGGGTTTGAATATCAAGGGCTGAAAGCGTTCCAGCGTTATGGCAGCGGACTCGAAACGGGTGTTTATGACTATGAGGGCTATAAGTTCGTTTATGTGCCGGGAGACAAGGTAACGCTGGGCTGGGAGCGTTGGGAGCAAGGCTTGGATGCCGCAACAGCTGAAGATTTTCAAGAGACGATGAACGAATATGGTGTTGAGGATCGGGATGCGTTTATCCGCGATCAAATGTCGCCGGTCCGCGAGGCGGAAATTGGCGCTTTGCTCGTGGAATGCGAGACGCATTCGCTAGGCTGGTACGAGGTAGAGCTCGATGACGAGGATTTGGCCGAGGATGAGGATTTTCAGGAGGAATTGGCAAAATTCAAGCTCAGCACCTATTCAGAATACGAGCGTCATCAAAATTTTCGCTTCGTACGCGAAGGGGAGGACATCCTCGCTTATTTGTTTAATGATGAGCTGGACGCGGATATCGTCGCTGAGCAAATCGAGCAATCCGGCTTTAGCCTGCCTACGGAGGATGAGTGGGAATATGTTTACGGCGGCGGCTGCCGGACGTTGTATCCTTGGGGCGACAGCTTTGATTATGGGCTGAAGCTCAGGCATTTTGAGGAGCTGGCCGAAGGCGAGAGAAGACCTTACGATTTGGAGCTGCCGAATGCGTTCGGTATTTGCTTCTCGGGTGACCCTTACCAGTATGAAATGACGCTGAAGGATGGGGAGTTTTTTCCGAAGGGCGGAGATGGCGGCAGCTTGGTATGCGGAGGAACAGGACCGGTTGTAGGCTATTTGCCAGCGACAGCGGTCTACTATCGCGATCCTAATGTATTTGAGCTGGATTTCGAGGATATAGTCGGCAATTTGCGCTTTAGACGGATAATCCGGTTGTAAGAGGGAGGGCGAGCAGCGTGGGGTGGTTCGGATTCGGATTTAAGCGAAAAAGAGGATCGAAGCAGCTTCGGCAGCAGCAGGGTGCTTCGGCCGAAAAGGATGACCCGCAGCTTAGAAGCACAGCGCTGCTGGAGCTGAGCAGACGACTTGCCTTCGGGCAGTCGCAGATCGTGGACGAAGTAACTGAGGCTATGCTGCATGAAGAGGATTATTTTGTGCGCTGGTTCGATCGGCTGGATGAGCGGGGAATTAGCTGTCCGATTCCGGAGCTGCCATGGTTTGCGCTGGTCGATTCGCTGCAAGCAGAGGGGCTGGCATGTGAAATCGACTGGAAAGAGGACAGCTATGAGGTGGCCAGCTTCATTGAGAATTTGCTTGCCCGAAAGCAGCTGCTGCCAGAAGTGGAGTGGAATTTGAAGCATGAAGCAGATGAAATACTCCCAACCTACGATTTTTTGGTGAAAATGTTTAAGCTGCTGCAAGCTCATTCGATCGCGCTCGCTTGCATGGATATTAATAGCGACAGCTATGTGCTGATTACCGTCCGTACGGAGGAATTTAGCGAGCTGCGGGCGCTGGCGAGACGGGCTGGCTATCGTATTGATGGTTTTGAACAAGGATAGCAGGTGTACGAGCATCGGTAAGTAGATCTAGATAAGCTTGAATAAAAGGATAAGAAGCTCCTGCCATTTTGCTGGCGGGAGCTTTTTTCGTGAAAAGGGTTGACGATTTAAGATATTCAATATAATATCTGATATATCAGATATCAAATATAAAGTTGCAGAGGTGAGGCGATTGGAAACCATGTCTATGCATACTGCTTTCAATTACATTGGCGGCGAGTGGGTAGCTTCCTCGTCCGGTGAAGTAGAAGCCAGCTTGAATCCTTCTACCAGAGGCGAAGTTGTCGGCTGGGTGCAAAGCTCTGGCACCCATGATTTGAATGCTGCAGCGCAGGCTGCGAAGGAAGCTCAGCCTATATGGCGCAAGCTGTCTGCTCCGGCAAGAGGCGAATATTTGTTTAAGGCAGCAGCAGCGCTTGAGCGAAGGCTTGATGAAATTGCCGAAACGATGGCACGCGAGATGGGCAAGACGCTGCCGGAGGCAAAGGGCGAGACGGCAAGAGGCGTGGCCATATTGCGGTATTACGCTGGCGAGGGCATGCGTAAGACAGGCGATGTCATTCCTTCAACAGACAGTGAAGCGCTAATGCTGACTACCCGGGTTCCACTTGGCGTCGTGGGCGTCATTACGCCGTGGAACTTTCCGGTGGCCATACCGCTCTGGAAGATGGCTCCCGCCCTTATTTACGGCAACACGGTTGTGCTTAAGCCAGCTACGGAAACTGCTGTAACCGCTGTCAAACTGATGGAATGCTTGGCAGAAGCGGGTTTTCCAGCCGGGACAGTCAATCTCGTAACAGGCAAAGGCTCCGTCGTTGGTCAAGCGATGGCCGAGCATCCGTTCATCCAAGGAATTACGTTCACCGGCTCAAACCAGACGGGAAAACGGATAGGGATGGCGGCACTTGCCCGGGGAGCGAAATATCAGCTGGAGATGGGCGGCAAAAATCCGCTGATCGTTGCCGCTGATGCTGACCTCGACCAGGCGGTGGAAGCGGCGGTAAACGGCGGCTTTCGCTCAACAGGTCAGAAATGCACGGCTACGAGCCGGGTGATTATCGCAAATGAAGTGTTCGAGCCGTTTGTGGCGAAGCTGCTGGTCCGAACGAAGGAGCTTAAAGTCGGCAGCGCTCTGGCGCCCGATACATGGATGGGGCCATGCGCCAGCGAGCAGCAATATAATAATGTCGCTTCCTATATTCGCCAAGGCGTTGAGGAAGGAGCGGTGCTGCTGCATGGTGGCAGGCAGCCGGCAGGGCTTGAGCAGGATGGTTATTATATCGAGCCAGCGATTTTCGACCAGGTGGATGCAAATATGGCCATAGCGCGTGAGGAAATTTTTGGCCCGGTGCTGGCGCTCCTCCGATTTGATACGATAGAGGAAGCATTATCGATAGCAAATGATACGGAATTTGGCTTAAGCGCTTCCATTTTTACGCAAAATATCGCTCATATGCTATCCTTTATTCAGGACATGGATGCGGGCCTTATTCGAATCAATTCCGAGAGCGCAGGTGTGGAGCTACAAGCGCCGTTTGGCGGCATGAAGCAGTCCAGCTCGCATTCGCGGGAACAAGGGCAGGCAGCGATAGAATTTTTCACCTCTATCAAAACCGTATTTATAAAATCCTGAGAAACAGGCGCAAGGCCTGCTGCACAACGAGGGGGCGGTAATGATGAGCATACATGGTCAAGACGAAGATATAGCTTTGCAGACGCGCTCGATTCGCGACGTTATATACGAGAAGCTGAAGGAAGCGATTTTGTCCGAGCAATATAAGGCGGGCCATCATTTGAAGGAACGGGAGCTGGCCAAGCAGTTCGGCATCAGCACAACGCCGCTGAAGGAAGCGCTGCGGAGGCTGGAGCAGGAGGGGCTGGTTACAACTAGCGCCAGACGGGGAACGTTCGTCTCCAGCGACATTATGAACTCGGTTGAAGAAATCAACTGGGCGCGATCGGCTCTGGAGGGTGTAGCCGCACGAATGGCGGCGCTCAAAATAACGGATGAGGAAGCCAGCGTCCTAACGGAAACAACGGAGCAAATGCGCAAACATACCGAAGCGAAGGACACGGAGCAACTGATCGCGCTTAATGGTCATTTTCATAAATTGATCCGAACCTATGCGAAAAATAATTATATTTTTCAACAGATTGAAGCGATTCATTCCTTTGACCGTTCCTTCCGCAAAAAAGCGCTGTCGCATGAGGATGAGCTGGAGCGGGGATTTCAGGAGCATTATGTCATCTATAAGGCTATCGTGGCAAAAGATGCTGATCTTGCCGAGAAGCTGATGATTGGACATATTCGTAGGACGATTGAGTTTGTGAAGGAAAGCAAGGCAGCGGCGAAAGCGCAGAGCTAGCATACTAGCTTCGGCAGCGGGCGGGATGAAAACAAGGGCTGACCTTCATTCCGCAGGCAAACCGCTTGGGCAAACATTAGAGGATTGAGAGAAAGGAGATGCTGAAACGATGTATGAAGACTTGAAAGCGAAGCTAAGAGGCATTAACGCGATCAATGTGACACCGTTTGATGGACAGCTCGGCATCGATTGGACATCGCTGCAAGGCAACATTCGCTATTTGCTCGATCAAGGCATTCAAGCGATCTATCCATGCGGCAACACAGGCGAGTTTTATGCGCTGAGCGTGGAGGAGGCCAAGGAGGTTACGCGGTTCGTGACAAATACCGTAAACAACCAAAGCTTGGTCATTGCAGGAGTGGGCTATGATGCGAGTACAGCTTCCGAGTTAGCCCTTCATGCGGAAAAATGCGGCGCCGACGGCATTATGGTGCATCAGCCGGTTCATCCTTATTTGCTGGCGCAGGGTGTAGTCGATTATTACAAGCAAATCTCCGCAGCGACCTCGCTGCCCATGGTCCTATATATTCGCAGTGAGCAAATTACGCATGAGGCGATTGTGCAGGCAGCAGCTATCCCGAATGTCGTGGGCATTAAATATGCGATTAATCATCCGCCATCCTTTAGCCGCGCTGTACAGGCTGTGGAGGACGACATCGTGTGGATATGCGGAACGGCTGAAATGTGGGCACCGACATTTTACGCGGCCGGGGCGAAGGGCTTTACGTCGGGAATGGTAAATGTCGATACCCAAAGATCGTTTGCCATGCTGGAGGCGCTGAATGCAGGAAGCTACGAGCGGGCAATGGAAATTTGGCGCGAGGTGCTTCCCTTCGAGCAGCTGCGGGAAAGCCATCGAAACGGCAATAATGTAAGCGTAGTCAAGGAAGCGATGTACCAGCTGGGGCTGATTGCCACGAGAGCCGTTCGCCCGCCGATCAGCACATTAACGAGCAAGGAATGTGAAGAGGTAGCAGGCATGCTGAAGGAATGGGGCTTGCTGCAGCCCGTATAGGGGCAATTCCTTTTATAAAAATATAGGGAGTATATGATTTTCCCATCTCCTCTCTATATTTCTCGGAATGAAACGCGCCGGGCCACCAAAAGACGGCGACAGCCGTTTCATCTTATGTAAGCGCATTATATGTATTTTAAACAAAAAGGAGGAAGTTAAATGGTGGAGCAAAACAGACCAGAACGGCAGTTGCTGCTAAGTCGAACCGCGGATCGGACGCTGGCGCTGAGCCATACCTTTTCGGATGAGCCCGGTGGCATTCGCTGGCGGCGCTGGGATTGGAGCATCGGGGTAGCCTTCTATGGGATAGTGAAAGCGGGAGAAGCGGTGGGAGATGCCCCCTATGACCTGATGCTGAAAGGCTGGATTGATGGCCGAATAAAATCGCATTTTGAAAAAGTGTGCGTGAACTCCAATTCGCTGCTGCTGACGCTGCTGTATTTGCGTAATCAGGACGACGAAGGCCACTATGCGAGACTGTTTCAGACGTTTGACGATTATTTGCTCAACAGTGGGCCGCGCACCGATTCCGGCGCCCTTGAGCATACGGTGCTGGACAATGATTGGTCGGATCAGGTATGGGCGGACACGCTGTTTATGAGCTTGCTTTATATGGCGCAGCGGGGAATGCTCCTAAATGATGAGCGGTTTAGGCTGGAAGCTGGAAGACAGCTCGCTCTGCATTGCAAGCTGCTGTTCGACCCTGATGAAAAGCTGTTTTATCATGGCTGGAACGATAAGCAGAAAAAATGGATCGGCGTTCATTGGGGCAGAGGCAATGCGTGGATGACGGCGGGCATTGTTGATATTTTGGAGCTGCTTCCGTCCGAGTTTGAAGGCCGGGAGGCGATTTTGGAAACGCTCCATGCGCAAGTAAAGAGGCTGGCTGGGCTGCAAGAGGCTTCAGGGCTGTGGAGAACGGTGCTGAACCGGGAGGACACTTATACGGAAACGTCTGCTACCGCTGGCATTGCATATGGCTTGCTGAAAGGCATCAGGCTCGGCCTCATTTCGGAGCAATACCGCGAGGTGGGAGAGCGTGCGCTTGATGCAGTAGCGGAGAGTATTGATGAAGAGGGCTATGTAACAGGGGGCTCCTCAGGTACCCCGGTGAAAGCGGATGCCGCGGCCTATAACGAAATTCCTTATGAAATTACGCCTTTCACCCAAGGACTCGCGCTGCTTGCTCTACATGAAAGCTTACAGCCTAACAAGCATAAACGGCCGAAAGCCGTCCTCTAGCGGTAAAGCTAACGTTTCGCGGTGAAATAGAAGCGGAGTATAAATGTGAAACTTATATATTCTTATATTTTCAAAAAGGGAGTGCACCTATCCATGAAATTGTCTGATTTGCGTTTAACCGTCGTTGGCGTGCCGCGTTCTACCGGCTTTGTCAGCAAGCATGTCATTGTGGAGCTGATGACCGATGAGGGCTTGACCGGCATCGGCGAAATGTCGGATTTTTCCCATCTTCCTTATTATTCGATTGATCTAAATGATCTGGCGACTGTGCTCAAGGGCATTCTAATTGGACAAAATCCCTTCCAGCTGTCGCGCATCAATATGGAGCTGAAAAGCCATTTTCCCGAAGCGAACTTTTATTATGAGAAGGGCAATTTTATCCGCAATGGCATTGATGCCGCACTGCATGACTTGTGTGCGAAGGCACTGAATATGTCGGTATCCGAATTTATGGGTGGGGCTATTCAGCACAAAATCAAAGTATGCTTTCCGATCTTCCGTCACCGGTTTATGGAGGAGGTTGAGGAAAATATCGCCGTCGTCCGCGAGCGGCTGGCACAGGGTTTTGACGTATTCCGGCTGTATGTCGGAAAAAATCTCGATGCGGATGAAGCGTTTCTGGACGGGGTACAGCGCGAGTTTGGCTCACGGGTGAAAATCAAATCGCTTGATTTCAGCCATTTGCTGGACTGGAAAGCATCGCTCAAGGCGATACGCCGCTTATCTGCTTATGACTTTGAAATGGTCGAGAGTCCGGCTCCGCAAAATGATTTCGAAGGGCTGCGGCAAGTCCGCATGAAATCGGATTATTCCGTGAGCGAGCATGTGTGGAGCTTCCGCCAGCAGCATGAGATGCTGCGTCAAGATAGCGTAGATATTTTTAACATTTCACCTATCTTCATTGGCGGTCTGACATCGGCGCGGAAAGCAGCGGCAGCCGCAGAAGTGGCGGGGAAGGGCTGTCTGCTGGGCACGACGCAAGAGTTGTCCATTGGCACGGCCGCAATGGCACATCTCGGCAGTACGCTCGTCAATCTGAATTATACGTCAGACCCGACGGGGCCGGAGCTTTACGTAGGCGATGTGGTCAAGGAGTCGGTTCGTTATGAGGAGGGTTATCTGATCGTGCCAGGCGCTGACAAACCAGGTCTTGGGATGGAGCTGGACCCGGCTAAAATGGAACAGTACCGCGTGCCGGATTTAAGCTGGGGAGCGATATCCGTCCATCAGCTGCAGGACCGTACGTCACAAACGAAGCAGTAACTGGTTGTAAAGTACAGCAGAGAACAGCAGAGGCAAGCCATGGCAAGCCATGGCAAGCATTCCTATAAAAAGGGGAGACGACTCATGAAAAGCAAGCCGATTCAGCCTTTTACAAGCAGCAGCAAGCGGTGGGTGAACCTCATCTGCACCGGAATATTGACGGTGGGGCTCGCCGCGGGCTGTGCAGGAACGGGAGAGAAAGCAGGCAGCAGCGGAGAAAACAACGGGGAGAATGCAGGTGCGGGCAAGCCCTATAAGCTGTCGATTGCGCTGCGGCAGGTCGGAGATATTCCGGCAAAGGGCAATGAGGTGGAGCAGGCGCTTGAAAAATACACGAATACGGAGCTTGCGATTCAGTGGATTCCGCAGGCGGCGTTTGATGATAAAATCAACGTCATGATTGCCTCCAATGAGCTTCCGCAAATTTTAAAGGTCAACTATGTGCCCAACGTAATGAATGCAGCGCGCAATGGCTTGTTCTGGGAGCTGGGGCCATATTTGAAGGATTATCCTAATCTGGTGGCGCAGGATCAGCGCTATTATGACAATATAAAAATTGACGGCAAGCTGTATGGCATCCCGAACTACCGCGACATTGGCCGGGCAGCGGTCGTTTACCGCAAAGATTGGTTTGATCAAGCGGGACTGAACTTGCCCGTCACGATGGATGATTGGTACAACGTTATGAAAGCGTTCTCTGAAAAAGATCCCGACGGCAATGGCAAAGCCGATTCCTACGGCACAATGCTGTTCAAAAACTACAACGCCGGAACGCAGCCTGTCATTACAAGGCTCGCAGTGAGCATTGGCGGCGTCAATCGCTGGGGAGAGGACAATGGCAAATTCACGCCGGAGTTTAAGACACAGCCGTATATGGATGTGCTCCAGCTGTTCCGCAGGCTGTATGCAGACAAGCTGATTAATCAGGATTTTGCCGTCTATGATGTGACGGAGCTGGATAAGGCGATGTATGACGGCAGGGTCGGCATGCGTTTAAATGTTTCAGCGCAAAATGTTCAGAGCTATTCCGTCGCCATGAAGGATACGATTCCGACGGCAGAATGGGATATTGCACCGTTTGCTGGACCAGATGGTCCGCGCATAGCGGGGGAGCCGGGCAACTTTGGATTTTTGGCGATTCCCAAATCGGCAGTCAAGGATGAGGCGGAGCTGAAGCGCGTGCTGACCTTCCTTGACAAGCTGATGGATGAGCCGATGTCCACGCTGCAAATGCGCGGCATTGAAGGCAAGCATTATGAGGTGACGGATGGCACGAAAACCAAGTTTACGGATTTTGCCTTATTCCAGCGGGAGGTCAAGCCTTATCGTGACGGACTGCTTAACATTGAAGGCTACAATGTTCCGGAAATTGATGATACCCCGATTGCCCTCAAAGGGACAAAAATGGCGAGAGATAACGTTCAATATGCGGTGCCCAATCCTGCGCTGACGCTCAATTCGCCAACGTATAATGAACGTGGAGTAGAGCTTGATCTCATTATTCGCGATGCGGAAACGAAATATATTATGGGCCAAATTGATGATGCAGGCTTCCAGGCGGAAGTGGATAAATGGGCGAAGGCTGGCGGCGATGCAGTCGTGAAGGAATATGAGTCGTCCTTCGTAGAGCTTGGAGGCTAACAAGGGAGGGACGCGCATGAACGCACAAATCCGCACGACGGGCAGCAGCAATAGAAGGCCAGGCGGATCAACGCTTGGCAAGGAGCGGGTAAGCAGACGCAGCGAGTGGCTGCGGGAGCTCATAAAGGATAAATGGATGTATGCGATGCTGCTTCCAGGCGTGTTATTTTTCATCATATTCAAATATGTCCCGATGTACGGCGTCATTATCGCTTTTCAGGATTATCAACCCTTTCAGGGCGTGCTTGGAAGCAGCTGGGCGGGACTTAAGCATTTCGAGCGATTTTTCTCGGAGCCTCAGTTTTGGCAGCTGTTTCGCAATACGCTGCTGCTGGCGATATACAACATTGTCTTTTTCTTTCCGCTGCCGATCGTGCTTGCTTTAATGCTCAATGAGGTGCGGGTCGAGCGGTTCAAGCGGTTTGTGCAGACGATGATCTATATTCCCCATTTCGTCTCCTGGGTCGTCGTCGTTGGTGTATTCTACATTATTCTGACGACGGAAGGCGGCATTATCAATGAAATGCTGTTTGCGTTGACCGGGCATAAAATCGCCTTTTTGCTGGAGCCGAGCTGGTTCCGAACGATTATTATTTCACAGTCGATCTGGAAGGAAGTAGGCTGGGGCACGATTATTTTTCTCGCGGCGCTGTCGGGCGTTGATGTGCAGCTGTATGAAGCGGCGCGAATTGACGGAGCCAATCGGTTAAGACAACTGTGGCATATTACACTGCCGGCCATTCGCAGCACAATCGTCATTTTGCTTATATTGCGTCTGGGCACGTTTCTCGATTCCGGGTTCGAGCACATCTTCCTCATGCTTGCCCCAACCAATCGCGACGTCGGTGAAGTATTCGACACGTATGTGTACGTGAAAGGCTTGACCCAGGCCCAGTACAGCTATAGTGCGGCAGTCGGCCTGTTCAAATCCTTTATCGGCCTCATTCTGGTGCTGGGAGCGAACTGGATGGCCAAGAAGTTTGGGCAGGAAGGGGTTTACTAGAGCCATTATGAGAGCAGGAGGAGAGGGTTATGAGCCAAGACCAGTCTTATGTTCGCGTGGACAATACGCTGGGTAACAAATTGTTTGACGGCGCCAATTTCATCGTGCTGACGATTATTGCTTTGGTGACGGTACTGCCGTTCATTTATATTTTGGCTGTATCTTTTACGAGTCCGGAGGAGGCGGCAAAAGGGGGCTTTATTCTTTTTCCGAAATCGTTCTCGCTGTCGGCTTATCAATATATTTTCTCGACTGATACGCTGATGCGCAGCTTGCTCGTATCGATTTATGTGACGACGCTCGGCACGGCTATCAATCTGCTGTTGACCTGCCTGATGGCCTATCCGCTTGCAAAGCAGACGCTGCGCGGACGTCAGCCGATTTTAATGGCCGTGCTGTTTACGATGCTGTTCAGCGGCGGACTCATTCCGACTTATTTTGTCGTAAGCGGCATGGGGCTGACGAATACGCTGTGGTCGCTGATGATCCCGAATGCCATAAGCGCATTTAATCTGATTGTGCTGAAAAACTTTTTTCAGCAAATTCCCGATGGGCTGGAGGATTCTGCGCGAATCGACGGCTGTACGGATGTCGGCGTGCTGTTCCGAATCGTCATTCCATTATCCATGCCTGCCATTGCAACCTTTGGCATGTTTTATGCGGTATCGCATTGGAACCAGTTTTTCAGCGCTATAATTTACATTAACGACAGCGATAAATGGCCGGTACAGGTGCTGCTGCGGGAAATTGTCATTTTGGCGCAAAGCCGCATAGGCGATACTGGATTCGATGAAACGGCAATTCAGCCGCAAACGATTCGGATGGCGGTCATCGTATTTGCTACGATTCCGATTCTGCTCGTGTATCCGTTTTTGCAAAAGCATTTTGCCAAGGGCGTTATGCTCGGTTCGGTTAAAGGATAAGAGTTACGTCCTAAGGGTAGGGGAGGAAGGAAGGATGCAAGCAGGATAGGCGTTCATTAAATTAGGTGAATAAGTTTATAAGTAAATGAGTAAATGAGCTAAAGCAGCGGCAAGTCAGCCGCATCTTCGTCCCGCCGAGTGGGATAAGGTGCGCAGCCTTGCCGCTGCTTGCTGTTTGCATAACCGGGCAAAGGAATGCTAATAAACGCAATTGGTTGAAAAAATGAAAGTATTGCTTCTGAATCTTGATTGTAATTATTAAGATTGTATATAGAATAGGACGTGTAAACGATAACAGCTAGAATCATCCCATTGATATCGCTATAGAAAAAGCTATTGAAATAAGGGGGATGGAAGATGTTGAACGTTTTAGTTGTGGATGATGAACCGAAGCACAGAAGAGGCCTATCCCGGATGCTTAAAATTTTGCGGCCGGAATATACCATTTATGATGCAATGGATGGCGCTGATGCCCTGCAAAGCATGAGCATTCATCCGATTGATTTGGTGTTCACAGATATTCAGATGCCAATTATGGATGGCCTCGAATTTATGGAGCGTCTCATTGAGCGCGGGGGAAGCGAAAGCATTATTATAATGAGCGCTTATTCGGACTTTGAATACGCACAGCGCGCCTTGCAATTAGGGGCTAACGATTATTTGCTGAAGCCAGTTGAAGAACAAAAAATCATTCAGCTGCTTGCAAAAACGGAGCATAAAATGCGCGCCGTACGCCTTGCTTCCGTGGAAGCTTCCCTTGCCGAATTGTTTGAAGGCTCACCGGGTGCATATGATTATCAGCGGCTTGAAAGATCCTTTCCAACTGTTAAGCAGGGGATGGTGATGGCTGCGGTACTGAACTTGAATATAGGGAAAGGCGATCTGAAATCGCTGTTGAGCGAGCTCAAAGCGATGCTCGGAGCAGCCTTGAAGACGCAAGGATTTTCCTTTGCATTCTATCAGTCTGATAAGGTGCTTCACACCATGATGATTAGCGGGGAAAACGCACCAACCTTCACCCCCGAATGGGAAGGAACGCTTCGGATGATGATTCGCCACTTCTCGGCTCAGCATGGAGCCGAATTAACCTTTGGAATGGGGAGCGGCTTCACCAGTTGGGAGAATGAAGCCAGGGAATCTTTTAAACAAGCTAAACTCGCCTTGCAAACACGATTTTACAAAGGCGGAGGCATGGTACTCGGAGCTGAGCAAATAAATGACAGCGGACATCAGGCGCTGCTAAAGCTTGATGTGCGTTTTTTGACAGACGCCGTTGTTGCGGGCGATAAGGCTGGCATTCAAGCTTATCTGGATGCCACGATGAATCAGGCGACCGCAAGCGGCTTCCCGCAGCCTGAAAAGCTGGTATATGCCGTCGCTGCCGCTATTCATCATTTAACTTCCTGCTTAATGGAAAAAGGGCTGCTTTCTATGAATAGTGCTGCATTTGAGGAAGCGCTGCTGCAATGCCAAACCATCGGGCAATTAAAAAATGAGGCTCAAGCATGGATTTTCGAATTGGCCGATGGTTGGGATAATCGAACAGCATCCTGTCGAAACGAAGCAATTATTGACGCCTGCAAAGCCTACATTGAAAACCACTATGACGAAGAATTATCCCTCAGTACGATCGCTGCGAAATTTCATTTTAACGCTTCTTATTTTTGTTTGTTATTCAAGACGCATACCCATACGACCATTAACCAATACGTTATGCAAACGAGAATGAAGGCTGCAGCCGGGCAATTATTGCAAACCTCGCAAAAGGTATACCAAATTGCCGAAAACGTTGGCTATAAGGATGTAAAATATTTCATACGGCTGTTCCGCAAGGAATATGGCAGCAGCCCAGAGGAATACCGTCATTTATCTGCTACTCGCTAAAGGAGGGGCTTAGCCTGCGGATGCCTTATTTTTTACATCGCTTTCAAAAGCATTTTAGCTTGCGCTCCAAGCTTTTGCTGACCTATGCCTTAATCGTTACGCTGCCGCTCGTCGTATTAAGCTCAAAATATTTTTATTCCAGCAGGGAATTTGTTGCGGATTTTGCCCGGCAAAACCTCTATTCCATCGTGAAGCAAAACAATGAAATCATTGATGAAGAGCTCTCGCGGGTGGAAGAAAGCAGTCTTGCCATGTTCGCCGATCAGGTGCTGTATGAGCAATACTTGCATGCGGACCCTACGGACGAATACAGCATGATTACGATGGAGAAAAAAGTGAATCAAGTCATCAGCAAATATTTCCTCGACCTAAATCAAATCTACTCGATTCATTTGATTACGAGTTTCGCTAATATTGGCACGTCAACTTTTATTCCCTATCAGGATTTTAATAAGACCGCTTTATATCAAAGGGCATGGACAGGAAATGGGGGGATGGCCTGGGTGCCGACGTTTTCGTTTGATCGCATGTTTGATCGGAAAACGAGCCAAGTGAGGCCGCCGGAATATGCCCACCTGCTGTCTGGGGTACGCCTGCTCAAATTGTTTCAAATCAATAATAGCGAAGTGATAGAGCTGCAAGGAAAAGCTGAGATGCCGGTGTTGGTAGTTACCTATAATCCGGAAATGTACGGCTCCCACTTGTCGGGCGCACTTCCAGCGGGTGGCGCTTCTTATTTTATTATGAGTGCAGAGGGCGAGCTCATATCAGGCACGGACATGCTTAAAGAAGCCCGCCTCGGCAAGCCCGCATGGCTCGATGAAATTGCAGCAATGAAAAGCGGCACAATTACCGTGATGCAGGATGGAAAGCCGTTAATTGTGTGCTTTGATACCTCTAAAGTAACGGGCTGGATATCGGGCATTACGATTTCTCCCGGAAAGCTGATGGCCTCATTTTTGCCGGAAATTAAATCCTATACGCTCTACTTGGCTGTATTTCTCCTTATCGTTTCGCTCCTGCTGGCTTATATATTCGCGAGCTCCATTACGAAGCCTATCCATCAGCTGCTGAAAGCGATAAAAAAGACCGGTGAGGGCGAATTCGATACGCGAATTCCCGTCGAGTCCTACAACGAAATGGGCTATCTGATCCATAAATACAATCAAATGAATGTGAAAATTAATAGATTAATCGAAGAGAATTACATCGTCAAGCTAAGAGAGAAAGAAACGCAAATTATGTCGCTGAATATACAGCTTAACCCTCATTTTTTGTATAACACCTTAAACATTATGAATTGGACCGCTCTGGAAAACAATCAAAAGGAATTAAGCAGCATGATTGTCAGCTTATCCGCCATGCTTCAGTACACATCCGCAAACAGCCAGGACATTGGTGATTTCAATGACGATTTAAATTGGCTCAAGCATTATATTTTCATCACGGATCAGCGCTTTGAAGGAAAGTTTACCGTCACCTATGACATTGCCCCTGAGCTTTATACATACACCGTGCCCAAGCTTTTTTTACAGCCGTTTGTTGAAAATGCCATTGTGCATGGCTTTGCCCACATTCATCGCGGCGGTCTCATTCAAATTCGCGGCTGGCTGGAGGACAAGCAGCGCTGCTTCACGGTTGAAGATAATGGCATCGGCATTCCAGAAAGCCAAATCGCGTCCTTGACAGAAACGGAGAGCAGCTCAATCGGCATTCAAAATGTCGACAAACGAATCAAGCTCATTTACGGAGATTCCTATGGCGTTACGATAGATTCTCAGCCCCAAAAGGGGACGGTGGTGAAAATTCATTTGCCCCTATAGAAAAAGCGAAGATCCTCCACCAATACAAAAATGTTCGAATTCTTTTTATAGCAGCTCTTATTTACAATAATACTATAAACCATTTGTAAATAAGATGGAGGGCGAGCCAATGAAAAAAGCTAAACGTTTAACCGCATTAGCTTTGTCGGCAGTTTTTTCGATGACAGTCCTACTTACAGCCTGCTCCAGCAACGAAGAGTCTCCTGAAAATCAAACCGGTGCAAAACCTCCTAAAGGAGGCGAGCAGGTTACGCTTAAATTTTCTTTCTGGGGCGACACCATCGAGAAGAAGACGGTCACGGAGGCACTTAAGCGTTTTGAGCAAGAAACGGGCATCATCGTTGAGCCTATGCATGTGCCATCGGATTATTTGACGAAGCTGACGACGATGGTAGCCGGCAATGTGGCACCCGATCTCGGTTATTTGTCCTCTGGCGCAGCACTCAGCTGGGCAGAGGATGGCAAGCTGCTCAATCTTACCCCGCTCATTGAAAGCGATCCCGATTTTAAAAAGGAAGATTATTTAGATCAAATTTGGTACGACTACGCGCCCGGCAAGACGATTGGAATGAGCACCGCAGTAGAAGGCTATGGACTCATGTACAACAAGGATATGCTGCTGGATGCTGGTGTTGAGCTGCCTCCGACCGAAGCAGGCAAGGCATGGGACTGGGATACCTTTATCGAATATTCAAAAAAACTAACGCTGGATGACACGGGGAAAAATGCGCTGGACCCGGCGTTTAATCCGAATAAAATCAAACAGTACGGCTTCCAATATGATCCGTACAACATGATGGCAGCGGTTGTCTCCAATGGCGGCAACTTTTTAACCGAAGACGGTACGGGCTTTGGCTTAGTGGAGCCGGAAGCGATCGAAGCGATTCAAAAGCTTGCTGACCTGATGTATGTTCACCATGTTTCACCGACCCCGCTTCAAACGAAAAGCCTGCCCGATATGGCGCTGCAAACGAAAAAAGTCGCCATGACCGTATCTGGAAACTGGGCTCTGCAAGCATTTGCCGAACAGGAATTTAATCTAGGTGTAGGCGTTCTTCCCAAATTAAAAGAAAGCAATACGCTGCTGGATGGCGCGCCGACGGTTATTTTCAGCTCGACCAAACATCCTGCGGAAGCCTGGCTGCTTTATAAATATATGGCTGATCCGGAATCGGTGCTGCCGCTAATTGCAGGAGGATTGTGGATGCCGCTCAAAAAAGCTTGGTATACCGATCCAGAGCTGATCAGCAAATGGGCTTCAGGAAACAAAGCCCACCCAGAGGGCTATACCGAATCGTTCATGAAGCAAACGCTTGAGAATGGCATACGGACGCCGGGCTTTGAGGTGAAAAATCTAGCTAAAATCAATGCGCTTGTCACGCCTGCACTTGATTTGGTATGGACGGGCAAAGAAACAGCCGAGCAAGCGTTAAAAGGGGTTGAGCCTAAAGTGGAGCCGCTCATTCAGGGCTATTACGGAAAATAAGCTAGGGGGATCGCCATTCGCCTGGAGAGGAGGTGTTTTTATCACTCGTAAACGCCGTATTGCGCTTGCTGGCATCCTATTTGCCTTGCCCAGCATTCTAGGCCTGCTCATTTTCACTATATTGCCGATGTTATCCAGTTTATTGCTCAGCTTCACGGATTATCGCATTGTGAATACGCCGAAATTTATTGGGCTGGACAATTACACGCGGCTGTTTGATGGAACGGATCAATATTTTTACAACTCTTTAGCGGTTACGTTTAAATACGTGATTTTAAGAGTTCCTCTCGGGCTCGTGTTTTCATTTATCGTCGCCTTTTTGCTTAATATGGAGTTTATTCGCGGCAAGTCGATTTTTCGAACGATCTTTTATTTGCCGGTTATTGTGCCCGCTGTAGCTTCCTCGATGATTTGGATTTGGTTGTTCAGTCCTGACTTGGGCCTATTCAACAGCTTTCTGGAAGCTCTCAATCTCCCAACCCTAAACTGGCTTTATGCAGAGGAAACGGTCGTTCCTTCAATTGTTCTCATGAGTCTTTGGGGGATGGGGAGCACCATCATCATTTTTCTGGCGGGCTTGCAAGGTGTGCCGAGAACGTTATACGAGGCGGCTATCGTCGATGGTGCAGGTGCCATGCGCAAATTTCTGCACATTACGATACCGATGATGACGCCGATCATTTTCTTTAATCTGATTATGGGCTCGATTGGCGCCTTTCAGGTATTCACCGAAGCGCTCATTATGACACAGGGCGGGCCGAACAATGCCAGCTTGTTCTATAACTATTACATTTACCGCGAGGCCTTTTTATTTGGAGAAATGGGGCATGCCTCGGCAATTGCCTGGATTCTCTTTATGATTATCCTGCTTGTGACGGCGATTTTTTTCCGGACTTCGAAATCATGGGTATTTTATGAAAGTGAGGTGTAGCCCAGATGCTGAGAAGTCGCCGAATCTCGCAAATAACCGTCTATTTTTTCCTTTTCGTAGGAGCCGCTTTTTGCCTGCTGCCGCTATTCTGGCTTATACGAAGCTCGCTCATGACGTCGATTCAAATTTTTGAAATGCCGCCCAAGTGGATTCCTGCTCCCTTTCAATTTCAGAACTATGTAGAAGCTCTAACATCGATCGATTTCTTCCGCTTTTTCCGCAATACGCTGACCATTACGATTAGCTGCTTGGCAGGAGCGCTGATCAGCAGCTCGCTTGGCGCGTATAGCTACGCCAGGCTGAACTGGCCGGGGAGAAATATTTTTTTCTCTCTGCTGTTAGCCAGCATGATGCTGCCTAGTGCGGTCACCTTGATTCCTACCTTTATTGGCTGGCGATTGGTAGATCTCATCAATACGTATTTCCCGCTTATTATGCCGGTCTGGTTTGGCTCAGCGTTTGATATTTTTCTGCTCAGACAGTTTTATTCGAGCATTCCTAAAGATTTGGATGAAGCGGCCTATGTCGATGGAGCGGGCCCCTGGACTATTTTTTACCGGATCATAATCCCTTTGTCTAAGCCGGCTTTAATCGTCATTGGACTGTTTTCGTTTATGAATTCCTGGAATGATTTTATGGGGCCGCTCGTTTATTTGAATGAGGAAAGCAAATTTACGATGGCGCTCGGCCTCCAAATGTTTCAGTCGCTGCACAGTGCGCAGTGGCATTTGCTAATGGCTGCGTCCACCTTCGTCATTATGCCTGTCATCATCGTGTTTTTTATAGGGCAGCGTTATTTTATTGAAGGTATTACGTTAACTGGAATGAAAGGGTGAGATCCGAAATGAAAGCAAGCATGAGGATAAAACAAGCGGCGCAAGCCTTCGCATTAGGCGAGGTTAAGCTGCTGGAGGGGCCATTTAAGCATGCGATGGAAACGAATCGCCGTTATCTTCTGGAGCTTGAGCCAGACAGATTGCTGGCTAGATTTAGAGAATATGCAGGGCTTGAGCCACGAGCGCCGCAATATGGGGGCTGGGAAGCGGAGAGCCTGTCGGGGCATACGTTAGGGCATTATTTATCCGCTTGCTCGATGATGTTTAGCTCTTTAGCAGAGGCGGAATTCAAGGAAAGAGTCGATTATATAACGGATGAGCTGGAGCTTTGCCAAAATAAGCATGGAGATGGTTATGTTTCTGGCATTCCGCGCGGCAAGGAGGTTTTCCACGAGGTCTCTTCCGGCCATATTCAATCGAAGGGATTTGACTTGAATGGGGCATGGGCTCCCTTGTACACGCTGCATAAATTGTTTGCGGGACTGAGGGATGCTTACCGGCTAACCGGCAATGAGAAAGCGCTCGTTGTCGAAAGGAAGCTTGCCGACTGGGTCGAGGGCATTCTCGCACCGCTGTCTACAGAGCAGATGGAAGAAATGATGATTTGCGAGTATGGCGGCATGAACGAGGTTTTAGCGGATCTTTATGCCGATACGAATGAATACAAATATTTAACATTAGCTGAGAAATTTTGGCATAAGCTGATCCTTGATCCGCTCGCTGAGCATGTGGACTGCTTGCCCGGAAAGCATGCGAATACCCAAATTCCCAAGCTGATTGGGCTAGCGAAGGAATATGAATGGACTAGCGACGAGAAGCGCCGGGACACAGCTGAGTTTTTCTGGAACAGCGTCGTTCACCACCATTCCTATGCGAATGGCGGCAATAGCTTTGGCGAATATTTTGGCGATGCGGATTCGTTTAATGACAGGCTGGGACCGCAAACGACGGAGACGTGCAACACCTACAATATGCTGAAGCTGACGAAGCATTTGTTTGAGTGGAAAGCGTCCGCTGCGGAAGCCGACTATTATGAGCGGGCTCTCTTTAATCATATCCTCGCGTCCCAAAATCCGGAGTCTGGGGGCATGACGTACTTTTTGTCGCTGGCAATGGGCGGGCATAAAATTTTTGATGACAAATTCGACGATTTCACCTGCTGCATCGGCACAGGGATGGAAAGCCAGGCCAGCTATGGAAGCGCGATTTATTTTAAAGGGGAAGACAAACTTTTTGTGAACCAGTTCATCCATTCTGAGCTGGCATGGACGGAAAAGGGCGTTACACTGCTGCAGGAAACGGAGTATCCTTTGGACGATGTGATACGGCTCAAGCTATCATGCGCGAAACCTGTGCGGTTCAGTCTCAACCTCCGCTATCCGGGCTGGGCGGAGCAAGGGGTTTCTATTGAAATCAATGGTGAAAAAGTAGAGGTTGACCAGTCTCCCGGCTCCTTTATCGCAATCAACCGCTTGTGGATCGACGGGGACGTGCTTCGGGTCGTTGTTCCGATGTCGCTGAGGCTGGAGGCTATGGCGGACAATGCGGATCGCGCAGCGATTTTTTATGGGCCTGTGCTGCTTGCGGGTGATCTGGGCAGCCATGATGATCCTCATGCTTCTGATTACCTTTATGCGCCTGTATGGCTTGCGAAAGGGAAACCGCTGGATACATGGCTGGAAGCAGTGCCGGGGAACAGCTTAGCTTTTCGAAGCAAAATGGTCGGTTATCCCCGCAATGTGGAGCTAACGCCATTGTACCAAATGGTTGACCGTTCCTATACCGTGTACTGGGATCTGTTCACGCCGGAAGGCTGGGCGGTGGCGGAAGCGGATTACAGAAAAGTGATGGAGAAGATGCAAAGGCTGGAGCAGTGTACGATTGATTATGCGCAGCCAGGAGAAATGCAGCCGGAGCGCGATCATGATTTTCAAGGCGACAGCTCGACTCGCGTTGGCATGTTAAACCGCAGGCCATTCCGTATGGCAGGTCAAGGCGGCTGGTTCTCGTTTGACTTGAAGGTGAAGCCCGAAAGCAAAATGATGCTAGTCGTCACTTATACGTCGGCTCAAGAGATGCCTAATTGCGAGTTTGATGTCTGTTTAAATGGCGAGCCGCTGACAGAGGTTCAGGAAGGTTTTATGGAAGACGATAAGTTCTATAATGTGAACTTCCCGCTCTCATCTACAGCGCTTGCTGACGCCGAGAAGGTTACCGTTACCTTCCAAGGCAAAGAAGGGAAACGCATTCGCCGCGTATTTGGCCTTCGGATAGTGGACAGCGAGCAATATAAACAGCTAGGCGTGCAAAGCGACTCTATTTAAAAGCATGGTGAACAGGCCGGTTCTTCATGCCATGCAGTCCTTTTTCACCATCCATTTAATTTGGCGAAGGGAGCGTGAAGCAAATGGAAGCCCAGCGGCTCAAGAGGATTAGGGAACAGCTGGAAAGCGAGCAGCTAGATGGGATAGTCATTGCAAGTCCATTCAATCGAAGATATATGACCGGATTTACAGGAACAGCGGGATTTGTGGCGATTACGAAGGATCAGGCGCTGCTTGTCACTGATTTTCGCTATACGCGTCAAGCGACGGAGCAGGCGAGAGAATACGAGGTCATTCAGTATACAGGCAAGCCATTCGAGCTTATACGGGAGAAGCTCGACGCTGCCGGAGTCAGAACGCTCGGGTTTGAGAAAACTCATGTGACATTGGCAGGCTATGAAGCCTACGAGGAGTCTTTTAACGGACTCGAGCTTGTCCCGACCCAAAACATCGTTGAAAAGCTGCGCGGCATTAAAGATGAGCGGGAGCAAGGCAATATACGAAAGGCGATCGACATTACGGAAAAAGCGTTTGACCATATTTTAGGCGTCATGAAGCCTGGCATATCTGAGAAGGACGTATCAGCCGAGCTCGAATATTTTATGCGCAAAAATGGGGCGACCTCATCGGCCTACGCTACGATTGTAGCCTCTGGCTTGCGCTCGGCATTGCCGCATGGGCTCGCTAGCGACAAGCTGCTGGGAACGAACGAATTCGTTACCCTTGATTTTGGAGCGAGCTATGAAGGCTATTGCTCCGACTTGACCCGGACCGTGTTTATTGGCAAGCCGGAAGAGCGGCATAAAGAAATTTATAAGATTGTACTGGAAGCGAATGAGACTACCTTAAACGGACTAAAGCCGGGCATGACGGGCAAGGAAGGTGATTCGCTGGGCAGGGACTGCATTGCCGGCTATGGTTATGGGGAGTATTTTGGTCATGGGCTCGGTCATGCCTTCGGTTTGGAAATTCATGAATGGATGGGCTTTTCCCAGAGGTCGGATGATGTGCTGGCTCCCGGCATGATTTTGACAGTGGAGCCTGGTATTTATATCCCAGATTTTGGTGGCGTCCGTATCGAGGATGACATTTTGATCACAGACACAGGCATTGAAGTGCTGACGAAGTCGAACAAGGAATTAATCGTTTTGTAATACAGAAGGAGGTGGCCTCGTCCATGCATGCTGAATCTGCGGAAGTCGTCATCATTGGCGGAGGCATCATTGGGATGGCCATCGCCTATTATACGGCCAAATTAGGGATGGACGTTCTCGTCGTCGAGCGCGGGGAGATTGCGGGGGGAACCTCCTCCAAATGCGACGGCAATATTTTAGCCATTGATAAAGACCCTGGCTTTGACAGCCAAATGTCTTTGAAATCCCAGCAATTAGTCGCCGAGCTGGTGTGGGAGCTTGATGAGGAGTTTGAGTATCGGGCACCGGGGAGCATTCTCGTCTGCGAGACGGAGGAAGAGATGCTCGCTGCTGAGCGTTGGGTTTCCCGGCAAAAGCAGGCAGGGCTCCCATTCCGTATGCTCGATCAGAAGGACCTGCGAGATGAATGGCCCTATTTGGCCGAGGATTTATTAGGCGGGTTAGAGTGTGCTACAGATTCAACGGTTAATCCCGTATTGCTAACCTACTCCTTAGCCGAAACCGCTCGCCGTTATGGCGCACGTTTTCGAACGCACACCGCGGTTACGGCGATTTTGCTCGACGAGAAGCGGAGAATTCGAGGAGTAGAGACAGCGGAAGGCACGATTAAAGCGAAAATCGTCATTAATGCGGCTGGCGTATGGTCGAAGCTTATTGGACAAATGGTAGGTATCGATATTCCAATTGAGCCGCGAAAAGGCCATATACTCGTCGCTTCTCGCTCAGCCAACATTGGGAAACGGAAGGTGATGGAATTCGGCTATTTGATCAGCAAGTTTGGCGGGAAGCGCCAAGTAGATCCCAAGTTCGAAGCGTATGGCATCGCCCTCGTATTCGAACCTACCGCTGCTCAAAACTTTTTAATCGGTTCGAGCCGCCAATTTGCTGGTATGGATACCCGTGTGGACCAGAAGGTTATTCGGCTTATTGCAGAGAGAGCGATTCGCTTCTTTCCGGTCATCGAGCATATTCCGATGCTTCGAACGTACGCTGGCCTAAGGCCATGGACAGCCGATCATTTGCCCATCGTTTCACCTATTGACGAAATACCGGGCTTTTATGTAGCAGCCGGCCATGAAGGGGATGGAATCAGCCTCGCGGCGGTTACGGGGAAAGTCATTAGTGAAATGATAAGCGGAGCCGAAACCTGCATTCCGATTGAGCCGCTGCGCTATGACCGCTTCCGTCGTGGCGGCGTAGATCAGGAGGTAGTCCTATGAAGCTTTCCAAACTGGTGACCACCATCGATACCCATACAGGAGGCAACCCGACCCGAACGGTTACAAGCGGAGCGCCGGAGCTAATCGGAAACACGATGACCGAGAAGATGGTTTACATGTCCGAGCATTTTGACGATTTTCGCAAAGCGTTGATGTTTGAGCCTCGGGGCCATGAAGTGATGTCCGGTTGTATTTTGACTCCTCCGTGCGACGAAACGGCCGATATCGGCGTTGTTTTTATTGAGACGGGCGGCTATTTGCCGATGTGCGGGCATGATACGATTGGCCTTTGCACGGCGCTAATTGAGGGCGGGATCTACCCTGAGAGCAAAAACGTCATTCGGCTGGATACGCCAGCAGGGCTTGTGGAAGCCCAACTTGACATTGCCCATGGAAAAGTCAAAGAAGTGACGTTCACGAACATTGCTTCTTTTTTGTACAAAAAGGATGTCCGGCTCCAGGTCGAGGGGATTGGTGAGTTTTCCGTTGATATTGCGTATGGCGGCAATTTTTACGGCCTGGTTGATGCGCGTCCGCTGCAGTTGCCTCTGGTGCCAAATCGGGCTTCGGAAATCGTACGCTTGGCGATCAAAATTCGGGAGGCGATTAACGAAGCCATTGAAGTGGTGCATCCCGAAATTCCGGTCATTCGCGGGCTGACCCATATTGAGTTTTACAGTGATCCCGTATCGCCTGCTGCCCATTGCCGCAATACGGTCGTCGTGCCTCCGGGAGGAATCGACCGTTCGCCCTGCGGGACAGGAACCTCGGCGAAGGTAGCTGTGCTGCATGCCAAGGGCGAGCTTGCCAAGGATCAGGAGTTTGTCCATGAAAGCATTGTAGGCTCCGTGTTCCGGGCCAAAATCTTGGAGGAGACAACGGTAGGCGGCTTGGCGGCCGTCATCCCGCAAATATCAGGGTCAGCCTGGGTAACAGGCTTTCACCAGTTTGTTTTTCAAGATCAGGATGAGCTGCGGAGTGGATTTTTCTTACTCTAATATTACTCAAATGCTGGTTTGACGGAGGCTTGGATATGGAAATCAACAAATGGTATGCAGCGATTGATACGCATTCCGGCGGAGAGCCTCTTCGCATCCTAACAGGCGGGCTGCCGCAACTTGCTGGTGCCTCTCAGCAGGCCAAATCGTTATTTTTCAAGCAGCATTATGATTCAGTAAGGAAGCTGCTTATGGCTGAACCTCGCGGACATTACGGCATGACAGGGGCCATCGTTACAGCTCCTGTATCAGAGGAAGCTCAATTCGGCTTATTGTTTCTGAATCAGGAAGGGCTTGCCGCTATAAGCGGGCATGGAATCTTCGCGGTCGTAACGGCATGGATTGCGACGGGGCAGCTGGATGCGGCTATTGCAGCGGTCGGCATCTTAATCGACTGCCCGGCGGGCAAGGTGAAAGCCACTGCTAGCTGCGAAGGGCAGGAAGTACGAACGGTCTCCTTCCATAATGTTCCGAGTTATGTATATGCGGAATCCCTTACACTGAGCCTCCAAGACATTGAGATATGTGTCGATATTGCTTTCAGCGGGGAGTTTTATGCGGTTGTCGATGCTGCCGGACTTGGCGATAGACGGTCAATCCCTGAGCTCCAAGCATGCGGAGGGTTAATCCGCAAAGCCATCGAAGCACAGCTGGAGGTTAAGCATCCGGTGCTGGAGGGGCTTGCTGGCATTCATGGCGTATTTTTTTACGAAAAGGTGGAGGGCGATCCGACTAATTCGGTCTATCGCAGCTGGTCCATATTTGCGGGCGAACAGCTTGACCGCTCGCCGGGAGGAGCGGGAGCTTGTGCCCATATGACGGTTTTAAACTATAAGGGGCTGCTTAAGCGCGGGCAGCAGGTTGTTTATGAAGGCGTTGCTGGCACGCGTGCAGTTGGCAGCGTGGAGGAGGAAATATGTGCGTTCGGGCAAAAAGCCGTCATTCCACAGCTAACAGGAAGCGCTTATGTGCTGGGCTTTATGAATTTTGTGCTTGATTCTAGCGATCCGCTGGCTGATGGATTCGTGCTGTACTAGAAGGTGTATGTAAACGTGAGCCTGTGCTGCTGCTCCTTGCTTAATGCCTATTAGATGCCAATTTCTTCTGACCATTCAAGGCTTAAGGTACCACAGTATCCGATTGTCGCTTATAACACAGTTGCAGAGAGCATAGTTGCAGGGAACACTGCGGCTGAAAAAACGCCGTTTTGGAAGCTAATTCCTTTTTTCGCGGACTGAGGCTCCGCTATTCTGGCTTTTAATCCTATTTCAGGCCTTAGGCGGACAGGAGATCCGCTATTGCCTTCATTATCCTCTGAAAAAGACGATGGGCAGCACATTAGCTGCTCCTGAGTCCGCAGCCGGTGCCAATACCAGTGATTCGGTTGAATTAGCGGCTGCTGTGTCCTCTAAGCTGTGTCCACGAAGTCTATCTTATCTTTGTGTTTTGGTATCTTCGTATCTTCGAGCAGGGAGGAATCCCTGAAACGAGCAGCATGACGTTGCTTTTTGCATACAGGAATTAAAATGTCAAAAATCTAAACGATTAACATTCGAGAGGAGCAATTTTGATATGGAAAAATTTGAAGGTGTCTATGTAGCTATTGTTACCCCTTTTACTTCTACCTACGAAGTCGACTATAAGCGATTGACGGAGCATTGCGACTGGCTAATCGCAAGTGGCATAAGCGGGCTTGTTCCTACCGGATCTCTTGGCGAATATGCAACGATGAGCAATGAGGAACGTGCAAAGGTAGTGGAGACGGTCATAGAAGCTGCAGCAGGGCGGGTACCGGTCGTTGTTGGCTCAGCAGCGCCTTCTACGAAGCAGGCGGTTGCATGGGTACAGCATGCCAAAGATTCAGGTGCGGCTGGGGTTATGGCGCTGCCTCCTATCAATTATAAGCCGCTCGAGCATGAGGTTATTGCTCATTACGAGGCGCTGAATGAGGTAGGCCTCCCGATTGTAGCGTACAACAATCCTCATGATTACAAAGTGGATTTGACGCCGCAGCTGCTTGCGAAGCTTTCCAGATTCGACAATATCGTTGCGGTAAAAGAGTTTTCCGGAGACATCCGCCGCGTGCATGATATTTTGGCCTACACCGATCTTGAAGTCATGATCGGCGTAGATGATTTAGCGATGGAAGGCCCGCTGTTTGGCGCAACAGGCTGGATTTCCGGTGTGCCTAATGCGCTGCCGAAGGAGGGCGTGGAGCTGTTCAACCTTGCAAGACAAGGGAAAACTCAAGAGGCAAGCGCGCTTTATCGCCGTCTGCTGCCTTTGTTCCATATGGATGCCAGCCCTCAGCTTGTTCAATCGATCAAATATATGATGGAGCTGGCGGGATTCCCGGTCGGTCCTACACGTCCGCCTCGCCTGCCTTTGCCAGAAGCGGATTACCAGCTCATTAGAGAAGCTTTTGAATACGCGGTTAGACCTAATCAGCCAGCAAACTAAAGGAACGTTGAGATTAAAGCAGCCTAGTCTGAAGAGGAGGGATCGCAAAATGGCGAGCAGTCGGAATTGGATCGGAGGCGAGTGGATTACGCCAGCAGCAGGCGAATCTGTCGTTATAAATCCATCGAATATTAAAGAGGAGGTTGGCGTTCTCCATCTATCTGACCAGTCCCACGTCATACAGGCGGAGCAGGCGGCGCGTAAAGCGTTTGAAGCATGGTCTTGTCTAACAGGTGCTGCTCGAGCAGAGCATTTGTATAAACTTGCTGCCGCACTGGAGTCCAAGCTGGCTGAGGTAGCGAATCTCGCAAGCTTGGAAATGGGCAAACCGATTACGGAAATGCGCGGTGAAGTGATGCGTGGAGTGAATTTGCTCCGTTATTACGCGGCGGAAGGGGTACGAGCCAATGGGGTTGTCATTCCTTCAAGTGAGCCCAGCGTTTTGCAGTATACGAAAAAGGTTCCACTGGGCGTTGTGGGCATTATTACCCCATGGAATTTCCCGGTTGCCATACCTATTTGGAAAATCGCGCCTGCGCTTATTTGCGGCAACACCGTTATTTGGAAGCCTGCGGAATTTGCCTCCTTAACGGCAACGAAGCTCATTGAGATTTTTGCAGAAACAGGGCTTCCTGCAGGCGTCATTAATCTCGTCATTGGCAAGGGCAGCAAAATCGGAGATGTATTGCTGGAGCAAATTTCGCTCGATGCGGTAAGCTTTACCGGCTCTACATCAACAGGCACTCATATTGCCCAGCTTTGCGCCAAGCGAAATATTAAATATCAGACGGAAATGGGCGGAAAAAATGCTGCTGTTGTTTTAAACGACGCTGATCTTGAAAAGACGATTCCGCTCATTGTCAGCGGCGCCTTCCGTTCGGCAGGGCAGAAATGTACAGCAACGAGCCGAATTATCGTCGAATCAGGCATTTATGCTTCGTTTACGAAAGTGCTCGGTACAGCGGTTTCGCAGCTCAAGCTGGCACAAGCTCTAGATCCTACCGCTTATTTAGGCCCCGTTGCTTCCGCAAGCCAATATGAAACGGTCATGTCTTATGTCCATATGGCCCAGCAGCAGGCGGATATTGTTGCCCAAGGTCCGGCTGCTGCTGAAATAAACGAGGGGTATTATATTCAGCCGATCGTGGCAGCAGGCTTGGATGCAGGGCATCCCCTTATTCAGGAAGAGGTTTTTGGGCCAGTTGCAGCGCTGCTTCAGGCATCTGATTTCGAGGAGGCCATCGCTTTATGCAATCAATCGATTTTTGGGCTAAGCGCTTCGCTGTTTACGCAAAGCTTGTCCTATGCCCATCGGTTTTTGGATGAAGCGCAGGCAGGCATGGTTCGCGTGAATCAGGAAACAGCGGGCGTCGAATATCAGTCCCCATTCGGCGGGATGAAGCTTTCCAGCTCGCATTCGCGCGAGCAAGGGCAAGCGGCTTTGGATTTCTATACGGAATTAAAAACATGCGCAATCCGTTATTTTTAAAATATAGAAAAGTATATGATTTTTCTATTCCTTCTCTATATTTCTCGGAATGAAACGCGCCGCGCCGCCAAAGGACGGCAACAGCTGTTTCACCTTGAAATATAGGAAAGGATATCCTAATGTCATCCTTTCTCTATATTTCATCGCGAAACGGTGCTTTGCCGCAAGAGGACGTCGAAAGCCGTTTACGCCTGGGAGGCTTATATGATGAAGCATCCATCCTTAGTCATTTGCCGCTGCGAAGAAGTGACCATGGGACAATTGGAAGAAGCTTATGCGTCTGGAAGCTGCACTTCACGCCAGCTGAAGATGAAAACAAGGGCTACGATGGGCGCTTGTCAGGGACGGGTTTGCCGAGCCCTTGTAGAAACATGGATTCATGTGAAAAATCCAGAGGATCCTCGCGACGCTGAATTATTATCGTACCGTCCGCCTATTCGGCCTATAACGTTTGGCCAGCTAGCAAAGGATGAAGCGTAATGGAAAGGATTGAGAACCATCCGATACTTGGCCGTTGGCAGACGCCGCGTGAACCTGTTGCTTTTTCCTTTAATGGGATGCCAATGACAGGGCTAAAGGGAGAACCAATAGCGGCGGCGCTGCTCGCAGCCGGTGTTCGGACGCTGCGCAGGCATGAGGAATCGGGGCATGCTCGCGGGCTTTATTGTGCCATTGGCCATTGCATGGAATGCCGCCTGAGCGTAGCAGGAAAAGGATTGGTACGTTCCTGTCTTACTCCGCTTGAAGCAGGAATGTGTATAGCTGAGGGGCAGCAGCTTCCAAACGAAATAACAGGGAGGAAGCTGCTATGACGAAGGAGATCCAGCCTGATCTCATTATTGTTGGTGCTGGGCCGGCTGGCTTGTCGGCAGCTGTTGTAGCTGCCGAACACGGCCTAGCCGTCACCATATTGGATGAATTTCCCGAACCGGGCGGACGCATGCTCGGCCAGTTTCATGAAGAGAAGGGCCGCTGGTGGGTAGGAAAACAGGTCGCCCATCATCTCATCGAGCAGTGCTGCACGCTAGGTGTTCATATCCGCTGCGGCGTATCCGTTCACGGTATGTGGCAAAACGATCAGCATTGGGTGATTAGAACGTCAGACGGTTCCATCACGGCAGCTAACGTATTGCTGGCAACGGGCGGTGCCGAGATTCCGCAGCCGTCTCCCGGATGGACACTGCCGGGCGTCATGTCGATTGGCGCAGCGCAAGTGATGACAAATGTACATTTCGTTAAACCCGGGCGCCGCGGCCTCATTATCGGAGTTAACGTGCTAGCGATGGCAATCGCTCGTGAGCTATCGGTAAGCGGGGTATCCATCGCATCCATCGTACTGCCTACGCAAAGTCCGCTTTCTGGAACAGACGCTTTGCCTAAAGAAAATGTAGAAAAGCTGCTCGGATTAGCCCATTTAGCACCGTCGGCATTTATGAGAATGGGTGGTAAAGTAGCCCATTCTCTAAAAATGGCGGGAGTGGTATCCCATTTTTTCCCGAAAGGTGGCATCAAGCTATGGGATATTCCATTAAAGCTTCGGACAACGGCTGTAGCTATCAATGGCAAGAACCATGTGGAGTCGGTGACGCTTGCCGACGTAAATGGACGCGGCGAAACGATTGCTGGAAGCGAGCGGGAGGAAGCGGTTGATTTCGTCGCTCTTGCGGGTGGACTATATCCATTAGCTGAGTTAGCTTCGGTTGCCGGCTGTCCCTTTGTTTATATGAAAGAGCTCGGCGGCCATATTCCGCTTCATAGCGAAGCGATGCAGACTCCAGTGGCTGGGCTGTATGTAGCCGGCAATATAACCGGTGTTGAAAGTGCTCTTGTAGCCATGGCGCAGGGGCGGCTTGCAGCCACTTCCATTTGCAGAGATGTGGGGCTGCTTGGCAGGCAAAGCGATGCAAAACTAGCGGAGGCGCTGCAAAAGGTTCAGCAAGTGCGTGCTTCCGCTTTAATCCAGTTTCATCCGGGCATTCCAAAGGCGAGAGAGCAAGTCTACCAAATGTGGGCGAAAGGCTGTGGCAACGTTGAAAATAACTGAAAGCAATGAAAAATGGCGAAAGGTTTCGTATAAGTCCGTTAAGATTCATGACCCTTTTTGGTCCCATTATAGAAGTCTCGTTCGTGATGAGGTCATTCCCTATCAATGGGAGGCCATTAATGACCGGGTTGAAGGCGCTTCCCCCAGCCATGCGCTGCAAAATTACCGCATAGCGGCTGGCGAAGCGAAAGGAGCGTTTTACGGCTATGTTTTTCAAGATAGCGATGTAACCAAGTGGCTGGAGGCTGTCGCATACAGCTTGCAGGCCGATCCCAATACGGAGCTGGAAAAGCTTGCGGATGAAACGATAGATTTGCTGGCGAAAGCCCAGCAGCCGGATGGTTATCTTAATACTTATTTTACGATACAAAATCAGGACCAGCGCTGGACGAATGAACGCGATAATCATGAAACCTATTGCGCGGGCCATTTGATAGAAGCAGCCGTTGCTTATTATGAAACGACGGGCAAGTGCAAGCTGCTGGATATCGCCTGCAAGCTCGCGGATCATATCGATTCGGTATATGGCGCAGAGCAGGGCAAGCTGCGAGGTTATCCCGGGCATCAGGAAATAGAGCTGGCTCTTATGAAGCTTTATAGTGCAACGGGCCAGGAGCGCTATTTGAAGCTATGCCAGTTTTTTATTGATGAGCGCGGCCAAGAGCCTCATTATTTCAAGGCGGAAGCAGAGAAGCGTGCTGAGAAACGGGGACGAGAATCGCTGAAGCGTGAAGGCTACTATTCATTATACAAAAACAATTACGAATACAATCAAGCCCATTTGCCTGTTCGGGAGCAGCTGGTGGCGACAGGGCACGCCGTGCGGGCGGTATATATGTATACCGGCATGGCGGATTTGGCTGGAGCGACGAATGATACAGCGCTGCTCGAAAGCTGTAAAAGGCTATGGGAAAACGTGACGCAAAAGCAGATGTATGTAACAGGAGGCATTGGCTCGAATCACGATGGGGAAGCTTTCTCCTTCGACTATGATTTGCCTAACGATACCGCTTATACCGAGACCTGCGCTTCTATCGGCCTTGTTTTCTGGGCGCAGAGCATGCTCCATCTTGATCCGGACAGCAAATATGCAGACGTCATTGAGCGTGCTTTATACAACGGAACCATTAGCGGCATGGGGCTGGATGGCAAAAGCTTTTTCTATGTCAATCCGCTGGAAGTATGGCCCGCCGCCTGCAAACGTCCGGATACACGGCATGTGAAGCCCTCCCGGCAAAAATGGTTCGGCTGTGCTTGCTGCCCGCCCAATCTTGCACGACTTATCGCATCACTCGGCTCTTATATTTATTCCCAAAACGAGTTTGCGGTTTATATCCATCAATATATTGGCAGCGAGACTACGCTGAAGGTGGCGGGGCAAAACGTAAGCCTTTCCCTGCAAGCCCATTTTCCCTGGGAAGAAACGGTCGCCATTCACGTGACGCCTGAGCGTGCTGAAGCGTTTACGATCGCCCTTCGCATACCAGACTGGTGCGACGATGCAGCGATTAACGTAAATGGTCAAGCGATACCGCCAGATTCGCTGCAAATCCACAAAGGTTATGCTGCGATAAACCGCATCTGGCATGCGGGAGATCATATTGCGCTAAAATTCCCCATGGCAATCAAGCGCCTATATGCGCATCCCGATGTTCGGGCGAACGCAGCCAAGGTGGCCTTGCAGCGGGGGCCTGTCGTTTATTGCTTGGAGGAAGCGGATAATGGGGCGACCTTATCACAAATTGCGTTGTCTGAGCAAGCTACGCTTGCCGCGCATTTTAAGCCTGATTTGCTCGGCGGTATCGTCGTCATTGAAGGGCAGGCCGTGCGGGGCGAACAGCCGGGCAGCAGCCAAAGGCTATATGAATCCCGCAGGCGAGGGCAGCATTCCTGCACCATTCGGGCGATCCCTTATTATGCTTGGGCGAATCGTGGTGAAGGAGAAATGGCGGTGTGGATTCGGGAAAGCGAATACGCGGATTAGAGGGAGGCTTGATGATGAAAAAAGGGATTTCATTCGTCATTTGTTGTATGTTATTCATTTCGCTTTTTGCTATGCCCGCTGCTGCAAAGCCTAAGCCTGCTCAGCCGGAAGTAACGAGCGGCGAAGCAAAGCTTGAAGATATTTTTGGAAGAACCGTTAATCATTACGGCGTTGAGCTGGTTGACTGGCAAGGCTATATTGCCAATCCCTATGTTAAGTTGAACGTCATTCCGCCTGCCAATGCCGCTTATCCGCTCACCATAGACATTAAAGCTAAAGGCACCTCCCGCTTGATGATGGACCGGCCAAGTACACTCAGCGCGACAGGTGCCCAAAAAACGCTGGCCTTTGATACTGCTGGCGAGCGCAAACCGTTCCTGCTGGAAATTCATCCGGATCGGATAGGCGGCAACGGCGAAATCGAGCATTATACGCTTGAGCTGACAATAACCGATGCGTTAGGAGCTGTTCGTTCGCAGACAACGCCTATTCGTGTATGGGATCAGGATGACGAGAAGGAGCCCGAGCTTCCTTTAAAATTTGATTACCGATTCGATACGATACAGCCTTATTTTAGTGATCCTGCAATTCGCGAGGCGGGCGAGCAGGCCATTAAGGATTGGTTTTATTTTTTTGATATGGAGCCATTTGATACGGTTCCTGCAAACTCCGAAGTAAGCATGCTTCCCGAGGATAACTTTGATGGCCACATTGAAGTAACGAATGATGAGGCCTTCAACGGGATGTGGATTTTTCTAAGAGGGCTGAATGGCCCTTATTCAACAGGTGCTCCGACGGACAATGGAAAATATCATAAGCGCGGCGGCATTACGATTCCGGATAAGCTTCATCGTTCATTAATGACGATTCTTGATTTTTACGATACGGCGACGCCATTTACCTCTTTGAATGACGAGGAATGGTACCTCACGGAAATGTCAAATACGTCTACGGATGTATACGGCCTCATTATGCATGAGTTTGGCCATGCGCTCGTATTTTCCGGTAACTGGAAAGGGGTAGCTGCTTATAAGCGAAGCGGGGGCACGGCAGACAATATTGTCGCCTATCAAGGCGGGCCCGTTCCGCTCGACGGCACCTATCATATTCCGGGAGAGGAGCCCTATTGGGATCGGATCAGCGGTCAAAATGGCGGACGGACGCATCTTTTTCACAATAAGCGCTGGATGCTGACGAAGCTAACCTTGCTAATTGCGGAAAAAGCAGGCTGGAAGCTGAACGATAAGCTGACTCCGTTCCTGAGTCCATCCATTAAAAACATGCCGATTCCAAATGCGAAGCAGGGGAAAAATTACGAGCTGCAGCTGCAAGCGGAGGGCGGGGTTCCTTTTTACGATTGGACGATTGCAGATGGTTCGCTGCCACAAGGGCTGACCTTGGATCGCTTCACCGGCAAAATCGCTGGAAAAGTGTCTGGGCAAGCAGAGGGCAGCTATTCGTTTACGGTACAGCTTCGCGATTACGATGAGCTTGGAACCCCCGTTCAAAGGACATTCACATTAAATGTGGATCAAGGCGAGCTTTTAGGAAGCTATTTGTTTGATGAAGCAGACGGGGCGATCTCCCTAGATTATTCGGGAGCGGGGTACGATATCTCGATCTTGCATGCAAGCAGAACAGATGGGGCGAGAGGGGGTGGGATAGCCTTTAATGGGGCTTCCAATTATGTTGAACTGCCACGTGACATGCTGAAAAAAGCAAAAGCGTTCTCATTCTCTTCATGGGTGAATGTGACGGATAGTGTCTATTCTCCAAGCTCAGTTGGCGTGACGAATTCGGTCTATGACACGAGCTCGCGAATTTTTGATTTTGGCACATCGGATTCTAAGTATATGGCACTATCCCCAGATTCCCAAGGCGGCTTAAGCTTTACGATTTCGAGAAAAGGGGGTAAGGAGGAAGCAACCATCTCAGGGGGCAGCATAACCTCTGGAAAATGGCAGCATGTGGCGGTGACGGCAACGGGTAATACGGCTGTCCTTTATGTGAATGGTACGGAAGTGGCGAGAACCTCTAATTTGACCATGGGAGCGATCGAATCCATTTTAAAGGGCGAGCACCATTATGTTGGAAAGTCTCAACGCGATGATCGTTATTGGAATGGCATTTTGGATGAGATCAAGCTTTATAATCGAGCTTTGTCTACCGCCGAGATTGCCAGTCTTGCAGCAGATCAGCCATTGCCTCCAGTTGTTGAGCCGCCAGCGCCAGTAAATCCTAATGTGGCGATTGAGGGAAGCATTACGACTTCCTACGTCTCGCCTTGGGAGAGCTTGGTAGGGCTGAATGACGAGTACGAACCGGAGAGCTCTGCAGACCGAGGCCATCCGGTGTATGGCAATTGGGACTCGCACGGAACCGAGCAATGGGTGCAATATGATTTTGACCAGCCTTTTACAATATCGTCAAGTGAAGTGTATTGGTTTGATGATAATGACGGCATTGATTTGCCGGAGTCGTTCTACATCCAATATTGGGATGGGACGAATTGGGCGCATGTTTCCAATCCTTCTGCATTTGGCGTGTTGCCGGACCAGTATAATGTGACCACCTTTGATCCGGTGACGACGACCAAAATTCGGCTATCGATGAAAGCAAAGCCGATAGCTTCAACAGGCATTGAGCAGTGGAAGGTCATCCGCGTGACGGAAACAGACGAATAGAAGACCGAAGGCAGGTAATCCACAAATAAAAGGGAGGCTTGGCGATGTTGAAAAGAGGTACGAACCGCGTGGCCGTTAAAAAAATGATGTCAGCAGTTGTTTGTTTGGCCTTGCTAATAGGCGTTATAGGCACGATTCCGCAGAAATCAGTTTATGCGGCGGCCAATTTTGCGGAAGTAGTAGACATATTCGGGCGGACCGTTAATGACAACGGTATTGAATTGGTCGATTGGCAGGGTTATCTTGCGAATCCATCTGTGAAGCTCACGGTTAAGCCGCCATCTAGCGCTGTTTTCCCCGTTACGATTAACCTGCGTACACAGGGAACGACCCGGCTGATGATGAATAAGCCTAGTGCGCTATCGGCAACGGGCTCGGCGAAAACGCTCACTTTTACGAATGCATCCCAGCAGCTGGATTTTGAATTAGCGATTCACCCCGATCGAATTGGCGGGCCCAACGAAATCGAAAATTACACGCTGAGCATGCAGGTCGTTCAAAGCAATAATACACAGAGCACGCAAACGATTCCGATTCGCGTGCTGGATCAGGATGATAATGCCGAACCGTCGCTGCCTATCAACTTTGATTACCGCTTTGATACGATTACGGGCATCTTTGCAGATGCAGGAGTGAAGGCGGCTACCGAGCAGGGGGTCAAGGACTGGTTTTATTTCTTTGACGAGACGCCATATGACACAGTAGCTTCAGGCACTGAAAATATTTCAATTCCAGGCGACAACTGGCTGAATCCGATTAACGCTACCAATAATGCCGCCTATAATGGCGTATGGGTTTTTCTGCGCGGCTTAAACGATCCTTACTCAACGGGCTATCCGGCAGATAACGGCAAATACCACAAACGGGCTGGGGTTCAGGGTCCGATACACCGCTCCTATGGACTGATTTTGGACTTTTATTCCGGGTTTACACCGTTCTCCTCCTTGAATGATGAAGAGTATTATTTAGCTCAAATGCCCGGAGCTTCCTGTACCTCAAACTGCCAAACAGATGTATTAGGCTTGATCGCCCATGAGTTTGGCCACGCCGTTGCCTTCCACAGCAGCTGGAGCGGCATGGTGAACTACCATAGCGCCGGTGGCAGCAATGATGCGGAAGTTATCGCTTATCAAGGGAATGCGGTTCCGCTTGATTCCAGCTATCATATTTCGGATGCCAATTCACTCTATTGGGATCGAATCAGCGGCCAGAGTGGAGGCAGAAACCACAAGTTTCCTTCCCAGCGTTGGATGATGACGAAGCTGAGTTTATTGATCGCCGAAAATGCGGGCTGGAAAATCAATAAAAATCTGTCTCCATTCCTAGCGCCGTCCATCGTAACAACCTCGCTGCCGAGTGGAACGAAGGGCGCAGCTTATTCGCAGCAGCTCACAGCCAAGGGCGGGGTGCCTTTCTATGATTGGAATGTAACGAGCGGTTCGCTGCCACCGGGGCTGACGCTCGATCGCTTCAAAGGTACCCTTACAGGAACAATCGACAATAGTGCCCCTCAAAGCAGCTATACGTTCACTGTTCAGCTAAGGGATTACGATACGCAAAGCACGCCTGTCACCCAATCGTTTACGATTAATTTAGGCGGAGGCGGGACAGTCAGCGATGTCGTGGCCCAATATTTATTCAATGAAACAAGCGGAGCTTCGGCCGCTGATGCATCAGGCAATGGGAAAAACAGCCGCGCTTAGCGGCGGCATCACTTGGGCCGCAGGGCATGCGTCCAACGCGGTCAATTTTAACGGTACCACTGGCTACGGCAGCTTGCCAGCCGGCATCGTAAGCAGCTTGAATGATTTTACGATTGCGACTTGGGTGAAGCTGAATTCGGTATCCGATTGGACGCGAATTTTTGATTTTGGCACGGGAACAACGGCCAACATGTTCTTAACACCAAGGCCGGGCGGTGCAGGCTTAAGATTTGCCATTACGAATAGCGGCAGCGGAGGGGAACAGCGAATTTCAACGACGACGGCGTTTCCGACCGGGGTATGGAAGCATGTCGGAGTGACGCTCTCGGGGAATACGGCAAGTCTGTACGTAGATGGCGTGCTCGTAGGCACCAATACGAATATGACGCTTAAGCCATCGAGTCTTGGCAATACGACGCTTAACTATTTGGGCCGTTCGCAATATACGGGAGACCCGTATTTAAACGGTGGACTCGACGATTTCCGAATTTATAATCGGGCGCTCAGCGCAGCGGAAATGACCACACTGTTTAACAGCTAAGACGAACGCAACACTACTCAAACCAAAACCAAAACCAAAACCAAAGCCAAAATTAAAGCTCTTGTTCTTAGTGTCATTCCTGTAAGTGAAATGCCCTCTGGAAGCTCATTGCAAAGCCCTTGCGGGTCTAGCGATGAATGGTCCAGAGGGCATCATTTTTGATTCGTGTGGAAAGAAAATATAGCATTAGAGCGGAAGCCGTATTAAACTGAAGCATAGTTTACTGTAATACCTATTGGATTTTTCATCCGCAAATATACGAAGTTAAAACAACTAGAAAAAGGAGATAGGAAGCAAGCCATGATAAAAAAAGTATTTATAATAACCGCATTATCAACATTAGCATTCGCCCTTTCTGCTTGTTCTGTTTCAGAAGATATTGAACAATCAACAAGCGAACAAGATAAAGCCTACAGCAATGAATCGGCTAACCATTATCAGACGATGTTCAAAGGTAGGGGACAGACTGTTGTCTTCGCTAATGGGACATCGCTTCACTATGAAGTGGCCGAAGATCGTATAGACTCCATAGGCGGCCAAAACGACGGTGATTGGGTAGTCAAAAAGTCCTCCGAACTGCTCATTGCAAGTGTCGATGGCGAAAAAATCAATATTACGGATGCTCTTAAGGAAAAAGGTTATTTTTACTATGATTATCGGGATGCTGCTGACATCCTTCATCGACTATATATCGTTAAAAATGCAGGGGGTACCAAGGATTATGCAGAACGCTGGTATTCCCAAGCTGAGTGGCTGCCGGAGCTTGGCATGAGTGGAGGTTCAAGGGGACTCAGCGGACCCTTGGGGATGGCCATTGGTTTGGCCGAACAAGATGTGAAATATGATCATGCTGAGCTTGAAACCGCGCTGCAAAAGCATTTAAAACATTATTGGAATGAATATGGGGAAGAATCGTTTTAACCCATAATGATTAAAAAGGAATTTTTGTTACGCTAACGGAGAAAGTTAGCTCAATAAACAGCGGCAGTCTAAGACGATATTACTCGTCTCTGGCTTGCCGCTGTTTTTAATGTTGGGATAGTTGTTAAAAAATGTGATGCTTCCAGCCGTTCAGCTTGGCAATTGCCTCGACATAATAATAATCGCCATAGATGAGCGATACATCGATAAAGCTAGTGCCGCTGCCCGTTCCATGCAGCAAAATCGCCTCATGCTCCGGCTGCTCCCATGTCGCATAATTTTCCGTCAGCGAACGCAAAATCCGCTCCGCAGCATTCGCATACAAGCTTTTCTCGCCCGGTGCCACAAGCTGCGCCAGCTCCAGCAGGCCAGATGCGGCGATGCTTGCCGCCGAGCTGTCCCGAAACAGCCGCTCATCGTCTCCGAGACGGAAATCCCAATACGGCACCTGATCCTCCGGCAGGCCAGCGATAAAATAATGGGCGATGCGCTTCGCCGTATCTAGGAACCGCTCATCTCCAGTATGGCGAAACGTATTTGTAAAACCGTATAGTCCCCATGCCGTACCGCGGCTCCATGAAGATTCCGGCGAATAGCCTTGGCCGCCGAAGTTTTCGAGGTAGGCACCATTTTCAGCATCAAAGGAAATAATATGCTTAGTGGAGCCATCTGGACGAATGCCGTGCTGCATCGTCGTCTCGGCGTGACTGATCGCAATATGCTTGTAGCGCGGATCTCCGGTCACTTTGCTCGCCCAGAACAAGAGGGATATGTTCAGCATGCAGTCGATAATGACCCAGCCATACTTATCCTCATTCCAGGCCCGAATAAATTTGCCGACCGGATTGTAACGGGCAGCGAGGAAGTTCGCTGCTTCGATTCCTCGGCGCAAAGCATCGTCATCGCCGGTGAGCGTATGCTTAATAACCGCAGTCGGCAAAAACTGAAAGCCAACATCATGATGCAGCTCAACCGTCGGCTTAATAAACCATTGCTCTAGCGTTTCATCCCAATGCCATGCAGCATCCTTGTATGCTGGCTTGCCCGTCATATCATGCATAATCCACAGCAGCCCCGGCCAGAAGCCCGTCGTCCACCAGTCGGACCCAATATCGTCAAATTTCCCGTCCTTGCCCGCAAAATGTGGACATTTGTCGCCGATTTGCTGAACCATGCGCTCAGCCTTGCTGTCCAGCCGTTTCATTATTTCTTGCCAATAGGACTCAGTCATTGTGCAGGCCTCCATCATTTTTGAATATGTGGTGACCTGAGTATAGCCCGTTTGAGACACGGGAAGTTGCAATTGAATATAAAGAAATGTTTATATTTTGTCATTACTGATTTTTGCGGTATTTGAGCGGTGTCGTTCCAAGCGCTTTGCGGAATAGCTGGTTAAAATAGGAGGCGTTCGGAAAACCGACGGCAATGCCAATCTGCTCAACGGACAAGTCGGTCGTGCGCAGCAGCCGGCAAGCCTGCTTAATGCGTCGGGCAGTCAAATAATCGACAAGCCGGCTGCCGGTTTCCTGATGAAACAGTCTGGAAATATAGGATTTGGACAAATGCATTTCTGCCGCCAGCTGCTCCAAATGGATTTCTTCATGGTAATGCTCCTCGATCCAGCGCATCATTCGCTCGGAATAGCGCAGCGAACGATGCTGCTCGGCAGGCAGGAGAGTGCTGTCGCCCATTTCCAGGCAGCTTACGAGCTGAAGCAGCAGCATGGTAATATTTTCAACATTTTCATGATGAATCGAACCGTTTGGCTGCTGATTGCAGTCGTAAGACTGCAGCATCCATTCCATAACCTCGGCTCGCTCGCTCAGATCAAAGCCGCACCGATCATTTGTGCCCTGCCATAGAGCCGAAAAGATCGTCTTCCGATTGGGAAAACCAAGCAGCAGCTTCTCAGCGGCATAGGGGTCGATGTAAAAAATCGAGCGATGAAACGGCTTTTCCGTTGAAACGTCCGAATAAATGCGATGCAGCTGATAAGGCTGGAAGAAAAACAGCATGCCTCCGCGAATATCGTACATTTGCTGATTGACGACAATATGCCCCTGGCCGCGATGGATGTACATAATTTCACAGCATTGATGCCAGTGGTAATAACCTTTGTAATGGTCGTTCGTGTACAGATTATAATTCCACACGAGCGACTGCTGATTTTGAAAAAGAACAGGTTCGAACAGCTGCTTCATAAGCCCTCCGCGATGACAAAATATAAACATTTGGATTCGGTTAAATTATAGCCTTATACAGAGGAAGAAAGCTATGATTCGGAACCTCTCTTTTTTGTTGCGAAGTGCTGTCCACTATCAAAACCATATTTGGCGAGATACTGCGGATACGAATGAAGATGCACAGCCCTTGCCGTGCGCTGAGCTTCCTCCCGGTGCTCCGGAACCTGCTCAGCCTCAACATAATCAGCCAGCACGTCGATGACGTCATCGAGCAGCTTCGCCCGAAAATACAGTTCCAATCGTTCGAGGGCCGCAGTCCCGGCTTGTGCCAGAACTTTATCTCTCCATATCGGCCAGGACGGGTTATGCGTTAGTGGCCAAAGCAGTACCGAGTAGTCCATCGCCGCATCGCCCTGGCCAGTTAGGTCGTCCCAGTCGATTATCCGGAAGCCGTAATTGTCGCATGTCAATATGTTGTTGCTGTTCAGATCGTTATGAAAAACATCGCTCGCAGGGTGTAGAAATGCAGGGGTGCGCCGAACGATATCCCGCAGCCTCTGAACCTCTTCTCCAAACCACAATATCGTCTCGTCCGATACAAAATCACGGAGCAGCTCGCGCGAATTTCGGATTTCTTCGAGATCCTCCGTAAACCGGGTAATATACTCGTCCTCGAACGCCTCCGCATAAGTGCGGGTCTCAGTATTAGGCAGCATTCCGCGAAGACGTTCGTCGCGATGGAGCTTAGCGACGGTCTCTATGACACCCGTTAGCGCAACCTCAGGATTCCGTGTTTCCATAAGCGGGATCGCTTCCTCGATAAATTCAAAAACGAGTCCGTAGGGATATCCCGGCACGATTTCGTACTCAATTGCATGGACCAGCCTGGGCGCGGTGTAGTTCTCGGCAAGATAATCACTGACGCCCGCCCATTGCTGCAGACGCGCAGCCTTGCTAGGTGGGGCCAGCTTGACATGAAGCTGAGTGCGTCCGTCCGTCAGCCGGACAGACAAGTTGCCGAAGCCTCCAGGGTTATAAATATATGATGCATGGATATGATTTGGCTCTAAATCAAGGGCATCGGCGTTCACTGACGCCCATTCCGCAATTATTTTTTCAACCAGTTGTACCTGCATATCTGCACCCTGCTTTCCCGGCATATTTTGGTCAATTCCGAATAGTTTTGCATATGATTAGCCTGAAATATATTCCCCGAACAGCTGCCGCGCTTTATCCCAGTCTACGCCTAGCTCGCCCTTCCAGCCTGCCCATGGCATCTCCATATCGGAGCGTCCTTTCGTATTGCTTAGCTGAAGCTCGCCGTTCAAAATGTCCTCCATATTCGTCCAAGAATCAGGAGTGAGGGGGAGAACCGTATTGGGCAATACCCCTACCGATGCTAGGGATTTCAGAATGCTGCGGCGCATGCCAGGTGTTCCTTTCAGAAGCTTCGCTGCGGTAAGGCACTTCTCCAATTTGCCGGGCGTTTCATCGTCCTCGGCTTCATCAATGAAGTGCAGAAGCTGGGAGAACTTTTGAATATCCTCAGCCGTTGGAACAATGGGACCATGCTCAGTCAACTCAGCTAACTCGGTCAAATGGGCGTATGCGCCCACTGTCGAATCATAGGCATTGCCCAAATGAATGGCGTACCGAATATACGTTAGATGCTCGTACTGGTCTTTGCTGAATCCGCAATATTTGCAGCATACGAAACGCTCCGCCTGCTCATACGGATGCTCCTGCATATGAATCATCTGTTTATAGTTCATTAAAGAAGAGATACCCGCTGGAAAGCTGCCGCCAACGCCGGCAATGAATACGCCAGCAATGCTGCCCCATGAAAATGCTTCATTGGATTGAAGCGAAATGAGCTTGCGGTTCAGCTCGTCATGGGTAAGCAGCTCGATTTTATTAGCTTCCCACTTATAATGCTCAAGCAGTTCACGCTCACTTGGCTCCAAAATATCCGTGTTATATAAACTGATGCTGCGATCTGGATTGTAGTGGGAATTGGCATACTTATAAAGCTTTTTGAGCGCTTTCATCAGTTTTTTATCCATTATGTAGACTCCTTGTCTATTATAAATGATGTAGAATGCCCTTCAAACCTAAGCTTAATAGCAACGCATGGAAAAAGGCAAATCGGGGAGGAAGAATTGGTAGAATACGCTAATAGGATGGTACAATAGGAAGCAAGAGCATGGTGAGCAGGAAGCAGGAAGCAGGAATAGTAGAAGCTAAAATGAAACAGAAGCTTGTTATTATCGGCAAGGAGGACATGGATAATATGAAAGAAGAGCTTATGGAACGATTAAAGGCGTTCCTTTATCGGGAGGATAATCTTTCTTTAGTCGGCATTGCTGCCAGCCAAGAAGAAATCGCAATGGCACAGGAGCGGCTGAATGTAAGCTTTCATGCGGACTATGTTCATTTTATCCAGAAATTTGGCGGTGCGTATGCGGGTCTGGCTGTTCATGCGTTCTCGAATGGCTCCAGCATTGGAAAAGAAACGGTTGTCGATTTGACGCTGGAGTTTCGAGAGCAGTTTGAAGGAAGTCTACTTGCCGAGCTTTTGGAGAGCAGCTATGTGATATCGATGGATGGCTCCGGCGATCCTATTATCATTAATCCGGCTGGGCAGGTTCTCATCTGCTATCATGATAATGGGGAAATGAAGCCATTGGCAGACTCATTTGAGGCGCTGATTGAGGATTGTTTTTTGGAGTGGTGAGAGATGACGGACAAGAAAAATCAGGCTGGCGGAGATTGGGGCTCCCTAACGGAGGCTGAGCAGGAAGTTGCGGCTTTATGGCTGCTGTAAGCCGATATGTATAACGGCGGGTTTTTGCAGTTTTTTTGCAACTGGGGATATGAAGCTTATTTGTACGCCGTTCGTGCTTTAAACACCATTGCAGCGCCAAAAGCGCTGGATATTCTCACAGGCTGCTATGCGGAGATTGATGCCTATAAGGATGATCCGCGATTGGAAGCGCTTTGGGACATCCCGAAGGTGCTGACGGAGGAAGAGAGCGATGCGCTCGAAGAGCAGGATGAGCAGTTTTGGGCGGATGAGGACAAGCTGTCCGAGAAGGCTTATGCGCATTATCATCTTTTGTTGCAGTTGAAGCCTTAATTATGGAGGAAATAGATGGGGACCGATATTCATTGTTTCGTAGAGCAAAAAATGTATCGCTATTCAGGTATAGATCAAACGGGAACATGGATTTCAATTGTAAATATGGTGAGTACCATAGCACGACTTGGTATACCGCTAAAGAAATCTTAGAATACGATTGGAACCAAGTGTTTGAATTCGAAGATGAAACGATGGACGGAAAAGTTTATATGGATACCGTAAATTATATGGAATGTAGCCGTGCTTTCTTGGATGTCGTCAACCGTTTGGTTGGAAGGAGAGAAGCATCAGAGCTACGTCTGATTATTACGTTTGATTGTTAAAAACCTTAAACAAACCCGTCAATTTGGTGCATGAACTGTCGGACTCCTTCGGGGCGAATTTGATACTCTACAAGTGTGGAAGGGAGGGCAACTAAAGATGCTTGAGCACATGAACCGGGCATTGGCCTATATGGAAGAACATTTGACGGAGGAGATTGATTTTAAAGAGGCGGCAAGGCGGGCGTTATGCTCGGAATATCATTTTAAGAGAATGTTCTCATTCCTTGCTGGGCTTACGATGTCTGAGTACATTCGCCGCCGGCGTCTAACGCTGGCTGCCTTTGAGCTGCAGCAAAGCCAGGTTAAAGTCATCGACGTTGCGATGAAATATGGCTATCAATCACCGGACGCATTTACGAAGGCGTTTCAGCTTTACCATGGGGTTACGCCATCCGAAGCAAGAAGCAGCGGACCATCGTTAAAGGTTTGCCCTCGCATGACCTTCCAGTTAATCGTTAAAGGAGGAGTCGAAATGAATTATCGCATCGAGGAAAAAGCGGATTTTCGCATCGTAGGCATTCACAAGCGGGTGCCCATCCAGTTTAACGGGGTTAATCCGGAAATCGCGGCAATGTGGCAAAGCTTGGATGAGCAAAAGATAACTGCGCTCAAGCAGCTATCCAATATCGAGCCTTATGGCATGATTAGCGGCTCGGCGAATTTCTCGGAAGGCCGGATGGAGGAGAAGGGCGAGCTGGACCATTATATTGGCGTGTCCACAACGCTCGCGTGTCCGGTGCCATTTTCACAATTGGAGGTTGCAGCATCTTCCTGGGCCGTATTTGAAGCAGTCGGGCCATTCCCGGGTACGCTTCAAGAAATTTGGGGCCGCATTTATTCGGAGTGGTTTCCGTCTTCCAGCTATGAGCAAGTGGAGGGGCCGGAGCTTTTGTGGAATGAGCATAAGGACATCACGTCCGCAGCGTTTAGAAGCGAGATATGGATACCGGTCAAAAAGCGGATGTAAGAAAGTAACGATTGATGCAGCGTATATGAAAGGGAAGCCGGAAGGAAGCGGGCTTCCCTTTTTGCATTCGTTGAGATTGCTGAATCAAGGTTAGGGACAACACTTCAGGCACATCTATGATTCCCACTATTTTCATTTTTAGCGGCATGCGCTATATTTGAGAGAAATAGAATGTAACGATAAATGAGGGGTTTATAATCATTTTGAGAAAACAGATTAAGTTAAGCCACGTGATTTACTTGGTATTTTTTGTTTTGCTGCTGATTGCTGTGCGCTGGAGCTGGCAAAATCAGCTCACCGTAGAGAAACCGCCAACGGTAAAGCAAGGCGTGCTGGATTTGCGCGGTGTAGATTTGGATGAATCCAAGCCGTTTCTGCTGGACGGAGAATGGTTATTTTATGCGGGGCAATGGGTTGGCGCGTCTAATGTAGAAAGCGCTGTTAAGGGACAACTGCTCCAGGTGCCAGGCAAATGGAATGCGGCCTTTGACCATGCTGATCAAGAGGCATACGGATACGGAACGTATTATGTGCGGATTTTGCTTGATCGGCCTTCGGTGGAGCCATTTAGCGTGTGGTTTCAATCCATTTATACCGCTTCGGAGGTGGAGATTAACGGGGAGCTGCTGGCCAAGTTCGGCGAGCTTGCCGAGGGGCAGGAAGGACATGTTTCCGAAAATAAATCATTCAAGGTGAGCTATGACGGTGAAAATCAAGTGGAGCTGGATTTGTTCGTTCGAGCATCTAATTATGAAGCGCCGCTGAACGGCGGCATTATTCGTTCTGTACAGATGGGCACAGAAGAAGGCATTGACCGAATCTATACCTATTCCAGTGCTTTTCAGCTAATCGTCATTGTCATTTTCCTGCTGCATGCGTTATATGCGCTGATCATTTATTTGATTAATGTTCGAAAAACAGAATTTATTATGTTTTTTCTCATGATGATTGCAGCGGCCATGACGGTTGCCGTATATCACCACGGGCTTTTATTCCAGTTAATCCCTGCTGATTTTGGAGGGACGTTGAAGCTGAAAGCTTATGCGTATACATGGTTCTCTTTCTTTCTGCTCATGATGGGCAGGGCTTTTATTGGGGTTACCCGCAAAGGCCTGTTGTTTTATAGCTATGTCTGCCTACTAGCGGCGTATACGATTTTTGTCGCAATGGGACCGCTAGAGCTGGTGCTGTATTCGATAGAATCGGGGCTATACATGCTGCTGTATTACCTCCCTTTGTTCTGGACGACCTATTATTTTATGAAAATGGTGTTAAATCAGGCAGAAGGCGCATTATTTCTCTTATTTTCCGTCGTATGTGTCATTAATAATATTTTGTGGGGAACGCTGTATTACGCCGGAACGTCGCAATATATGTTTTATCCGGTCGATTTAATTGCTGCGATTACCAGCTTCTCGGCCCATTGGTTTAAAAGATATTATCACAATTGGCATGAAAATGTTTCGCTCAACGCCCAATTGGCGGAGTCGAATCGCTTGAAGGATCGTTTTCTCGCCAATACGTCGCATGAGCTGCGCACGCCGCTGCACGGCATTATGAACATTGCCCAAAGCGTGCTGACAAGAAAAAAACACATGCTGGATGGGCAAAGCCAGCGCGACATGGAGCTGCTCATTATGATCAGCCGCCGGATGTCGCTTATGCTGAATGATCTGCTGGACGTCGTCAGGCTCCAGGATAAAAGGATTCAAGTACGAATGACCGCGGTGAAAGTTCAGTCAGTAGCTGCTGGTGTGCTGGATATGCTGCGGTTTTTGACCGAGGGAACGAAGGTTAAGCTGCGGATGGACATTAAGGAAAATTTGCCGCGTGTCTATGCCGATGAAGAACGATTAGTGCAAATTATTATTAATTTGGTGCACAATGCATTGAAATACACCCAAGAGGGAAACGTGGAGCTGGCTGCTGAGCTCATAAACGGACAAGTGCAGATACGTGTAACGGATACAGGAGTGGGTATGGATGAGTTGATGCAAAAGCGTGCTTTCAAGCGCTACGAGCAAGGCGCTTCTGGCAGAGGGGGAATTGGGCTCGGGCTAAGCATCTGCAAGGACTTGGTCGAATTGCATGGTAGCGAGCTGTTCGTCCAATCCCAGCCGGGCAAGGGAAGTATGTTCAGCTTTAACTTGTCCGTATTTGATGAGAGTGTGGAAGATGCGCTGACTCAACCGATGATTTTTGTGAAAAAGGAAGCGGAATCACTGGCGTCTGTCGGCGCACAGCTTGCAGCAGGAGCGGACGCGATGGCAGCCGCCCGTTATGATTTAACCGAAGTCGATCTGCCTGCTTTAAAGTCTGAAGGAGGTGCTGAACGAATTCGTGTGCTGGCCGTTGATGATGATCCTGTCAATCTGAAGGTGTTGGTTCATATTTTGTCCGCGGATATGTACCATATTGAAATGGCGTTTTCCGCGCAAGAAGCATTGGACAAGCTCCACCGTGAGCAGTGGGACCTTGTTATTGCAGACGTTATGATGCCAGGCATGTCAGGGTATGCATTGACGAGGTTAATTCGCGAGCGTTTTACGCTGTATGAGCTGCCGATTATTTTGCTGACCGCGCGCAGCGAGCCGGAAGACATTTATGCCGGTTTTGTGGCGGGAGCGAACGATTATGTTACCAAGCCCGTAGATGCGCTGGAGCTAAGGTATCGGGCGGGGTCTCTTTCATCGCTCAAGCAGGCGGTTAATGAACGATTAAGCATGGAGGCCGCTTATTTGCAGGCGCAGATCCAGCCGCATTTTCTGTTTAATGCTTTGAACTCGATTTTGGCGTTAAGCGAAATTGATGCGGATAAGATGAGAAATCTAGCAGAAGCGTTTACATCTTACCTGCGTATTAGCTTTGACTTTCTCACCGCAGGCAAGCTGGTACCGCTGTCGCGGGAGCTTGAGCTGGTGGAAAATTATTTATATATTGAGCAGCAGCGTTTTGGCGAGCGACTTAAGGTCGAGTGGGAAGTACAGGAGGATGTTGATAAGGACATGCCGATTCCTCCGCTTACCATTCAGCCGTTAGTAGAAAATGCGGTCAGGCATGGACTGTTAAGCCAGCGCAAGGGCGGAACGCTGGACATTCGTATTGTACAGCAAGCGGATACGGTGGAATTTTATGTGAGGGATACGGGGATTGGAATGGATGAGGAGCAGATTAGTCGGTTGTTGAAACCGGCAGGAAGAGAAAATCGCGGGATTGGGCTGCTGAATACGCATAGCCGCTTGACTCGGCTTTATGGTCGAGGGTTGAATATTGAGAGTAAAGTAGGTGAGGGGACTGTTGTAGGGTTTGGGATTTCAAGGTTTGGGAAGTAGAGGTTTTGCAGAATGTGTTAGGCAGGGAACGTGATGGCGTTCTAATTTTGCAGGAATTGAGGGAACAGATATGGACTGGAGAAAAATGCTTGGGACGTTGTTGACCGTTGTTGTTGTGCTGCTGCCCGGCAACACAGCGTATGCGGTATCATCGGAAAGCTATACGTGGAAAAATGTATCTATCGGGGGAGGAGGGTATGTGACAGGAATTGTGATTCATCCGTCTGAACCGGATCTGGTGTATATCCGTACTGACGTTGGCGGGGCATACCGTCTGGACCCGAATGATTCAAGCTGGATTCCGCTAATGGACGGACTGGGCCCGGAGCAGAGCAATTTGTATGGAATTGATGGTATTGCGCTTGATTCACAAAACCCTGATATCGTCTATGTATCAGCTGGAAAAACAGGGAGCGCATCCCCCAGTGATATTCTGAAATCTACCGACCGCGGGAATACGTGGTCCAGAACAAATTTGAACAAGCGCAATGAGGCTAACGGCAATGTGGAGCGGGCCATGGGGGAGAGCATTGCAGTTCACCCGAATCTATCTAACATGGTGTATGCGGGTACCCGGTATGACGGCTTGTATAGGAGTCAGGATGCAGGACAAACCTGGTCCAAAGTAAATGAGGTTCCCGCTGGGACAAGCGGCAAAGGGATTCGCAGCTTGATCTTCGGTAGCGTTCCCGGGGCAGCTAACCTGGAGACAGCACTCTATGTCGGTGTAATGGGAATTGGAATTTATGAGACACGAGGCGATGGCTCTACTTGGAATCTGATTCCGGGAAGCCCTGCACATCCGGCTCGTTTGGCCGCAGGACAGGATGGGTCCTTGTATGTAACTACGCCCAATAACGGAGTGCATAGGTATAAGGACGGAAGCTGGAGCAATATTACGCCTAATGCAGCATATACGTCCTATTACGGCATTGATATTGATCCTCATAATGACAGCCATCTCTTGGCAGCGGTCAGGACAGGCGGAGCCCAGCTTCCGTTGTATCGTTCCATCAACAGGGGAGAGAGCTGGACGCTAGTGAACAAGGCTCAAACCTCCAAGCCCGGCTGGTGGCAGCCTAATATGTTCTTTTCAGCCACGTCTACTGTCGTGTTTGACCCGCATCATGCCGGAACCGTTTATTCCGCAGACTGGTTTGGCGTCTATCGAACAAAGGACATTGGGACGTTGTGGACAAAGTGGGAGACCTTATCCAAAGGCCATGAAGAGGTGGTTGCCCTCACAGGAGCTGCGCCGCCAGAAGGAGCACCGCTATTCACGGGTGTAGCCGATGTTATTGGCTTTCGTCATATGGATGTGAATGCTTCGCCTGCAGCGAGGCTGGAGATGAGTTCGATGCGGGAGATGGTTAGTGTTGACTATCACGAAGCTAATCCACAATATATGGCCTTTATCGGGAGTGATGACTGGTATGGAACAGTTACCCGCATGTTCGTTTCATCAGATAATGGGCTGACAATGGAAGCCCGCCCTGTACCTGCGGGCTCTAAGCTGGGCAGACTGGCTTATTCCGCTACAGATCTTAATACGATTCTATGGTTTCCCCAATCTGGCAGTCCAGTGAGGACAACAGACAGAGGAGCTACATGGGAGGCCATGACAGGGGCGCCGACGGGTACGGTGGGCGGGAGTATGATATTTTCATACAATCATCCGATAGCTGCTGATCGGGTGGACGGAAGCAAGTTTTATGCCTATAAATCGGGCTATCTGCATGTGAGCTCGGATGCAGGACAAAGCTGGTCCATCGCTAACCAAACGCCACTGCCAGGGGGAAGTCCTGTGAAGATTGAGGCGGCTCCCGGAATGGAAGGCGTGCTCTGGATTATCTTAGGTGCCAATGGCGTGTATGTCTCAGCTGATTCAGGAGCCTCTTTTACCAAGCTGGATCAGATCAAGGAGGCTAGATTGTTTGCATTCGGCAAAGCGGCCCCGGGACAGACACAGCCAGCAGCTTTTATATATGGAGAGGTTGGCGGAATAAAGGGAATATTCCGTTCGGATGATAGGGGAAGCACATGGATACAAATTAATTCGCCGCAAATGCAAATCGGAAATGAGCCTCAGGTTATGGTGGCAGACCGTCAGGAATACGGAAAAGTATATATTGGCACGAACGGGCGCGGCTTTATGGCCGGAACAAAGGATTAGGATTGTGAGGCTGCGAGGTCTATAAAATCGCATTTCATTGAAGAGTTGCCCAATGATAATTATAACCCACGGTTTGTTTTTCCCATGTAATGGTTGCTGCGGTGACTTCATTATACAGGAAGCATCCGTGGGCTTTTTTTTTAACGCTACAGATCAAATAAATGTGAGTCGAGCGAAATCACCTAATAATGAACAAAAAATTACAACAAAATCCAAAAATAGTATAACTAAACGGTTGAGAAAATATGTTAGGATTGAATGGAAAACGTTTTCAATATTTAGGAAAAATTATCAATTAATAACGCTTGGCAGCATAATTGCACGATGTGTGTTTATTCCACTGGCTTCCTGAAAAGTGTTTTATTTCGCACAAATGCAAGCGCTTTCAATATGGTGTAGGCCATATTTCCAATGAAGACGGTGTTAAAACCAACAATCGGAGCACGAACCTTTACTAAGGCTTTGGCGAGAAATACTAGGGGCGGTTCGGTTTCGGAATCACATATGTTGGGGAAAGTGGAGTTTGAAAAAATATAGGAGGTGGGCATGACAACCGAGCTGAGTCAAGCGACTGGCGGAGCTGCAAATAATCTTAATTGATAACGGGACTTGGGATGCCTACGTAGATTATTTGGAAATTAATGAACGACAAATTTATTTGGGAGAGGATTTTAATATGTATAAGCGAATATCTCTTTTTTTATCGATTTTACTTTTACTCATGGGTATGATGTCAAACATCTCCATTTCTTCAGCTGCTACTTTTACAAATCCATTTGTAAATGCTGATGCTCCAGACAATGATGTGATCAGGGTGGGCAATACTTTTTATATGACGAGCACAACTATGCACATGAATCCTGGCGTTCCCATCATGAAATCCTATGACCTTGTAAACTGGGAAATCGTAAATTATGTTTACGATACCTATGCCAACAATGATGCACAAAATCTTAATAACGGGCAAAACGAGTATGGAAGAGGCTCGTGGGCAAGCAGCCTTCGATATAATAACGGAATCTATTATGTGTCCTTCGGCTCTAATTCTACCGGCAGAACCTATATTTATCAAACCAGCAACATAGAAACGGGTCCTTGGACATCATCCGTGCTTGGCAGCTATTATCATGATGCATCGCTGCTTTTTGATAATGATCGTGTATTTTTGGTTTATGGCAGTGATGATATTAGAATCATTGAGCTTTCCACAGATGCAAAATCGATCAAATCTGGTGGACTAAATCAGATCATCATTCCGAGTTCGAGTAACATTGCAGGGTCCAACTTCATAGTCAAGGCCGAAGGCGCACACATACAAAAGATCAACGGAATGTACTATGTATTCCTTATATGCTGGCCATCGGGAAGCGGGCGCACACAATTAACCTATCGTGCAAGCAGCTTGACCGGAGCCTATACAGGTCAGGTTTCATTAAAGGATTCAGGCATAGCACAGGGAGGGATTGTTGATACGGCTTCTGGCGCTTGGTATGCCATGTTGTTTAAAGACAGTGGGGCAATCGGACGTATGCCGTATATTGTTCCGGTTACCTGGGCAAATAATTGGCCGGTATTCGGCGTTAATGGCAAGGCACCTCTCACAATGAATCTTCCTGTTGAGGGTTATCCGGTTAAGAAGGTCTATGCATCAGATGAGTTTTCTTCGGCTCAAACCCCGAGTCAGCTAATGGTAAACGGAGGATTTGAAGATGCAACCATAAGCCCCTGGACAAATAACAACACGGCAACTGTCGCAGCAACCACTGCAGACTATTTCAGCGGATCAAAAAGCCTGTTTGTTAGCGGCAGACAGCAAACAGCTGCTGGCCTAAAACAAGTCATTACGGGAAAAGTGACAGTAGGCGGCGTATATCAATTTTCTGCAAAAGTTAAATATACCGATGGTCCCGCCACTAAATCATTCAACTTCAATATCCAAAACGGTCCAAGCTACACGGGTATAACCATTCTTGGCTCTAGCACGCTAACCAAAGGTCAATGGGGCACGATTCAAGGAACCTATACACTTCCGGCAGGTGCCGATCTCTCGCAAACCTTTATTTTTATTGAGACACCCTACAATTCAACCCCTAATCAGACAAATGACCTCATGAATTTCTATGTAGACGATGTTTCGTTTACAGGAACTGCTTCGTCAGGGGCGACTCTTGCAAAGGTGTGGCAGTGGAATCACAATCCTGACCATACGAAATGGTCCCTTGCACAGCGGCCCGGATTTATGAGGTTGACTACAGGAAAGCTGAGCACAAGTATTCTTGATGCCAGAAATACGCTTACGCAAAGGACATTTGGCCCCCAATCTACAGGAATTATTGCTATGGAAACAAGCGGCATGAAGGACGGAGATTATGCCGGTCTTGCGGCTTTTCAGGCTAAATATGGCTTTGTTGGTGTGAAGATGTCCGGAGCCTCGAAGTCCATTGTGATGGTAAATGCGAGCTCAGGAACGATGACTGAAATGGCAAGTATCCCGATTACTCAGGACCGAGTATATTTTAAGCTTTTCTGTGATTTCACAAATCAGACGGATAAAGCCTATTTCTCCTACAGTCTTGATGGCACAAATTGGACGTCCATAGGCAATACACTCCAAATGTCTTATACGTTGCCTCATTTTATGGGATACCGTTTTGCTCTGTTCAATTATGCGACTAAATCAACGGGTGGTTTTGTTGATTTTGATTATTTAAGATTGCAGTAATTAGATGGCTGTAAAGCATGCACCCGCAGTGTTCTGTGGGAGGGCTGCGGATGTTGACAGTGCCCGCTAGAGAGATAGCTGCAGCGGCTCGGAGGGACGAGATTAACTATACTAGTATTTAATTATTAGGAGGTACATGATGTTTAAATCAAAACTAGTAAGTGGATTAGTGGCATTGGCGCTTTCCGTTACGTTAATGTCCAGCTCAATGGTGCCAGGAGCCAGTGCTGCTGATGTGAACTGTCCGAACGGCTACGTAGGTTTAACATTCGACGATGGCCCCAATACCGGCAGCACGACAAATCTGCTCAATGCGTTGAAGCAGGCCGGCTTGCGCGCAACGATGTTCAACATCGGACAAAACGCACAAAATAACCCGTCTCTGGTGCGGGAACAAGTGGCCGCGGGCATGTGGATCGGCAACCACTCCTATACACATCCGCAAATGACTGCACTTAGCAGCTCGCAGATGACGTCGGAAATTACACGGACGCAGCAGGCGATTCAGTCCATTACCGGAACCGCGCCGAAGCTGTTCCGTCCGCCGTACGGTGCTACCAACTCGACTTTGAAATCTGTCGTGGCTCAAAACGGTCTTACAGAAGTGATGTGGAACGTTGATTCCCTAGACTGGAACGGTGCCACCTCCGCCCAGATCGTGGCCGCCACGGGCAGGCTGCAAAACGGTGACGTAATCCTGATGCATGACCAGTTTCAGGCTACGCGCCAAGCGATCCCGCAGATTGCTCAAAGCCTCAAGAGCCGCGGCCTTTGCTCCGGCATGATCTCGCCGACCACGGGCCGAGCGGTTGCTCCTGACGGTGGCGGTACAATTCCGTCTCCAGGTGCAGGTACGAAAGTGGAAGCTGAGAATATGACCAAAAGCGGTCAGTATACTGGGAATATTAGCTCGCCATTCAACGGGGTTGCTTTATACGCCAATAATGATTTGGTGAAATACACGCAATATTTTGCGAGCGGCACCCATCATTTTTCACTGCGTGGCGCTTCGAACAACTCCAGCATGGCCAGAGTCGACTTGAAAATCGGTGGACAGACGAAGGGGACGTTCTACTTCGGCGGGAGCAATCCAGCGGTCTATACCTTAAACAATGTCAGCCATGGAACCGGAAATCAAGTGATTGAGCTTGTTGTAACAGCGGATGACGGCACATGGGATGCTTACCTTGATTATTTGGAGATTAATTAAAAAAAGAAGCGGTAAAGGAGCCTTAGCGTTAATGACTTGAATTCTAATCTTTATAACAAAAGCCTGGCGGGAGCTTCCCCGCCGGGATTTTCGACGTTCACAGCATGGTAATCTGCCGAATCCTTTGTTGGGAATAGGGATATCAAAATGTCTATTGAAAACTAAATATAAATAATATATAGTATACATAAAATAGCCAATAGTTAGGATGAGTTTGAAATGTCATACTCCACAGCTCTATCGCAAGGAATTGCCATATTGCTCTATATTCACAGCATTGCGGAGGAGAACTGCTCTAACTTTTTGTCTACAAAAGTGATTTCTGAGCAATTGAATATTCCCGTCCCAACGACGGTTAAAGTCATCAGGAATCTGAATAATGCTAGGCTGACGCTTGCTAAAGAAGGAGCGAAGGGAGGCATTCTGCTGGCAAAGCCACTAGCAGAAATTACGTTATTAGATGTTTTTTTAGCGGTCGAACCTGGCAAAACGCTGTTCAAGCTTCATACCGATACCACACTTCAAGGGAAAGAAGTAGACGCAGTCAAACAAAAGATTGCCTCCAGTCTGCAAACCGTTGAGATGGATATGCAAAATAACTTGAAAGAAGTGAGGTTAACCGACTTTTTGAACTGAAAAAGGGTTACCTTCTCTTTTTTTGAATGAACTAGATATAATTAATATTTAATATATTACATTAATCACTTTTTAGTTTTATCAAACGAGAGGAGCATGAATATGACTTTTGAAAATAGAACAGTAAAAGCGATCAATGGGGTTGAAATTCCGCAATTGGGGTTTGGGGTATACAAAATAACGAAAGCAAAAGAGTTTGAAACGGCGATCAGCGAGGCGATTCGAATCGGATATCGGCATTTTGATACCGCTAAAATTTACGGCAATGAGGAAGCATTAGGAAGAGAAATACAGAAAAGCGGTCTGCCGCGCGAGGATTTTTTTATTACGTCTAAAGTGTGGAATACGGATCTTGGCTATGAAGCGACCAGAAAGGCTTTTGAGCAAACTTGCAAAAAGCTGAAGGTAGATGATCTGGATATGTACTTGATTCATTTTGCCGCACCAAATGATTTGGAAGCGTGGCGAGCGATAGAAGAGCTGTACTCCGAAGGGAAGATCAAAGTGATTGGCGTTGCAAATTTTGAGATTCAACACCTTGAACGATTAATGAAGCATGCTAAAATCCCACCGATGATCAATCAAATTGAGACGCATCCCGAATTTGCCCAAAATGACCTGCATCAGTATCTCAATGAACATCAGATTTTGCATGAGGCATGGGGGCCGCTAGGGCAAGGGAATAAAGCGTTATTGGAGCATCCGGATTTAAAAAGAATAGCTGATTATCATCATAAAACAGTGGCTCAGGTCATTTTACGTTGGCACTTGGAGCGAGGCATCATCGTTATTCCAAAATCATCGAGCCCAAAAAGAATGAAAGAAAATAGTCAGATATTTGATTTTGAGCTGACCGGTGATGAAATGAAGCAGATCAACCAGCTGAATATAGGCAAAAGGTATTCGGTTAATCCAACGGGTTATATGATTCATCCTATCTATAATAAACTAATGAAGCTTTTTATTAAATAAATGCAGCTGGATTTGCTTGATCAGTTTCGGCATACGGCTAGCGTATTGGATTATCATTAGAGAAATAATAAACCAACGAATAGGCCACCGGGCAAAAGGTGGCCTATTCGCGTGGGCGAAGTAGCCCCAACGTTAAGGTATCATTACGCTCTTGCTTGCGGCTGGAGTCGATACTGCTTCGGACTGACGCCATAGCAGGCGCTGAAATGGCGCGTAAACGGGTGGATGGAGGGATAGCCGAGCCGCTCAGCAATGGCGGTTACACTCAGCTCGGTTTCCAGCAGGAGATTGGAAGCCCGCCTCATCAGCAGCTTGTGATGATAGGCTTTGGGCGTTAGGCCGGTCTCACGCAGAAACAGGGCATGGAAGTAGGTGCGCTTCAAGCCGCAAAATGTCCACCAGGTTTCGACCGGCTCGCGCTGCTCTGGATGGTCGTTCAAGTGAGCGAGCAAACGGACAATCCGATAATCGGTTGGCTGATGGGTGTGAACCGTATTGTACCAGTTCAGCATCCACGCATAGAACAGACTATTAATCATCTCCATCCGGTAGAACGCCGCATTATGATAAAGCTTAGCGAGCATAACGAAAGATTCATACAGCTCAGGGTAGGGCTGCAGCGAATAGACGCGTGGCAAACGGTCGAGCTCGTCACAAGGAACTTTTCGTGAGGTTTCGTGCAGCTCAAACGGTTCTGGCGCATAAATAAAGGTTCGATTGGCGGAAACCGGCTCCTTATCATCCCATAAATCGGCATAGAGATTATAGGATTGCAGCGGATGGCTGGGTGTAATATGAAAGGCATGCGGCTCTGCCGGCTTTAGAAAAATAAGCGTTCTGCTGTCGATCGGGTAGCGTACTCCGTTAATCTCCATTTCCCCGGGTCCGTCGGTAAATAGATGAAAGGCATACACGCTGCAGACGCGGAGCTTCTCATTGGAGCTGCCATCATACAAGTAGTTCATGCAGTCGCCGACATAGGGGGTCATCTCGTTCAGAAGCTTCATGCGAGCACCTCATTTTCTATCCTTGTACTGAAAAATTAGCGGATGAATCGTCAAATTAATGGACGCCTGATCAAATACGAATAGCTACATCAATGATACAATAACTGCAATGTTAAGCCAAGTTCTGTTGGTAGTTATGTGGATTTATTAACAACAGAAAAAAAGAAGCGACTAGGTTCTGAGCTTCAATAGATGATCCCGTCCAAGGAGGTAAGCTTTTGCGATTTAACGAAAAGGTCGTGCTGGTCACGGGCGCTGGCTCTGGTATCGGTGAGGCATGCGCAGCGATGTTCGCTGCCGAAGGAGCATGCGTCGTCATAGCGGATTTGAATGCTGCGGAGGCACAGCGAGTGGCGGATGGACTGCTTCAAACAAATAAATTTTTGAAAGGGTTTCCAAAAATATTAGCGCTTCAGGCCGATGTCTCACGGGAGGAGTCCGTTGCTTCGCTAATAGCTTCAACACTGCAAACGTTTGGACGGCTAGATGTGCTTATTAACAATGCTGCCATCATCTGTCCGAAGCCCATCGAGGACATCGACGAACAGGCTTTCGACCGTCTGTATGCCGTTAATGTAAAAGGCGTTTATCTAATGATCAAGCACGCCATCACCCATTTGCGCAGCTCGAAAGGGGCAATCGTCAATCTAGCATCGTTGAATGGCCTCATTGGACAGCGGAACAATGCCGTATACGCTGCCTCCAAGGGGGCGGTTATCGCTATGACCAAATCGCTGGCCCTTGATTTTGCTCCAAGCGGCGTCAGGATCAATTGCGTATGTCCAGCGGGCGTAATGACGCCGCTGCTGGAAGAATGGGCTCAGCAGCAGGCCGATCCTATAGCAGCGCATCGCACTTTGGACGAGATGCACCCGCTCGGACGTCCGGCCAGTTCAGCCGAGATTGCCCAGGCGGTGCTCTATTTGGCATCAGAGCAGGCTTCCTTCATTACGGGTGTGGCGCTCCCGGTCGAAGGCGGCGCATCGCTAGGCTACTAACTTAAAGGGCAGGAGACTTAAAAATGAAAATGACAAAGGTAGAAACCTTCGTGCTGCATGTTCCGATTGATCCGCCAATTACAGATGCAATTAACGTAGCTACGCATTGGGGGCTGGCGGGCGTTCGGATTTTTACAGATGAAGGTTATGTCGGCTATGGATATACGGGCACTTGCGCGCATGGGGACGATATGATTGTCGATACGATCGAGCGCTATTACGCCCCGGAGCTAATCGGCAAGGACCCTTTTATGGTGAAGGAAATATGGGATACGCTGCGTTATGGAAAAATGCACTGGATTGGCCGTGCGGGTATTGCCCATATGGCGCTTGCGGCGGTAGATATTGCGCTTTGGGATATTATGGCGAAAGCCTCGAACAAGCCGCTGTGGCAGTATCTTGGCGGGCATAAGTCAACTGGAATTAAAGCCTATAACACGAACGGCGGCTGGCTGAACTGGCCTTTGGAGCATTTGCTGAAGGATGTAACAGACATTGTCGAGCAGGGCTTCACAGGGGTGAAAATTAAAGTGGGCAAGGCTGATCCGCATGAGGATTACGAGCGGGTGAAGGCGGTCCGTCAGGCTATTGGCGACAAAACTATTTTTATGATCGACGTGAACCAGCAATGGAATATCAATACGGCGATGACGTGGGGGAAAAAGCTGGAGCCATTCGACCTGTTTTGGCTGGAGGAGCCGCTTAACCCGGACGATATTATCGGTCACCGGAAGCTGGCAGATGCGCTCAATGTGCCGATCGCACTTGGCGAGCATGTTTATTCCAAATACGCGTTCCGCGATTATATCCATCAGGGGGCGATAGAATATTGCCAGGTTGATGTGACCCGAGTTGCGGGCATTACGGAATGGCTTCAGGTAGCGGGGCTTGCCGCAGCCTATGATATTCCGATCTGTCCGCATGTGGGCGATATGGGACAAATCCATCAGCACTTGGTCGCAGCGACAGCTGGAGCGATTATGCTGGAGTACATTCCGTGGATTAGAACCATTTTTGTAGAGCCGGCTACAGTCAAAAATGGGTTTTATGTGCTGCCGGAGCTGCCGGGAGCTTCGACCGAGATTATTCCTCGTTATTTTGATCAATATCGTATCAGATAACTGAAAGGGGCAATCCGATGAAACTGCATGGCAAAATAGCGCTCCTGACAGGAGCAGGCTCCGGCATTGGAAAAACGACGGCAGAGCGGTTTGCGAAAGAAGGGGCTGCAGTTATCGTTAATGACATTGACGAAGCGAAGGGATTGGAGACCGTCAAAGCCATTCAAGCTGCTGGAGGAGAGGCATTGTTTCTGCACGCTGACGTGACGGATGCGGACTCCGTGCGCTCCATGGTCGAGAAGGCGATAGCAGCGTATGGTGCCATCGATATTTTGTTCAATAACGCGGGAATTAGCGGGGTAGGGGCTATCCATGAAATTGAACCGGAGGATTGGGACCGTGTGGTTCGGGTCAATCTGCGAGGCGTGTTCCTGCCCACCAAATACGTGCTTCCCTATATGATGGAACGCCGAAGCGGCAATATCATTCATATGTCCTCTTGCATTGCGGAGATGGGCCTCGCACGAAGAGCTTCCTATTCGGCAACCAAAGGGGCGGTGCTGTCGCTCGCCAAATCAATGCAGGTCGATTATGCCAAATACAATATTCGGGTGAACGCTGTATTGCCTGGAACGATTATGACGCCGTTTGTCGAGCAATTTTTGAAAAGCTCGTACGAGGACCCGGATGCGGCAATTGCAGCCATCAAGCTGAGACAGCTTGGCGGACAATTAGGGAAGCCGGAGGATGTAGCGAGCGCGGTACTATTCCTTGCCTCCGACGAGTCTTCCTTCATGATGGGCTCTCCGCTTTATATTGATGGAGGCGTCGTCTTCGGCAAGGATGCATAATCGATGCGTTAACCATTTTGTGATAAAGGCGGTTGGATGAAATGAAGCTGGTAACGATTGATACGGCCGGAGTGTATCGTCTCGGTCTTAAGGTGAACGACGGCATATTGGATATTCAGGCGGCACAGCGATGGCTGCCTGAACCTGCTATTCCTTCAGATGTCATGGAGGTTATTGCGGGCGGCGCTCAGGTGCTTGCGCTGCTAGAAACATACGCTGTGCGCGTTATGAAAGCGGCAGAGCAGGCAGGTGCGGCGTGTGGAAAGCTTATTCTAGCTGAGGACGAAGTGAATTGGGGGCCTTGTGTCACTCGTCCAGGCAAAATCATTTGCGTCGGCCTGAACTACAGACAGCATGCAGTGGAGACCCATGCGCAGATTCCGGACTACCCGATTCTGTTCAATAAGTTTAACAACACGCTAACTGGTCATGGCAGGGATATAGCCTTGCCGGAGCGGGTAACCACGCAGGTCGATTATGAGGCGGAGCTTGTTATCGTCATTGGCAAGACGGCGAAATATGTCAGCGTGGAAGAGGCGCCCCGGCATGTTTTTGGCTATTGCTGTGTCAATGATTTGTCAGCACGCGACCTTCAAATGCGGACGCCGCAGTGGCTGCTCGGCAAAAGCTGTGATGATTTCAGTCCGCTTGGCCCTTATCTGGTGACAGCCGATGAAATCCCGGACCCCAATGCGCTCGCTATAAAATGTACCGTCAATGGAGAGCTCAGGCAGCATTCCCATACGAGCGATATGATATTTTCCTGCGCCGAAATGGTCAGCTATATTTCCCAGCATATGACGCTGTCACCGGGCGATATTATTTTGACTGGAACGCCAGAGGGTGTTGTGCTTGGCTTGCCAGAGGAGCAGCGGGTTTACTTGCGCCATGGCGATACGGCAACGATTGAAATTGAAGGCTTAGGCAGCTTGACCAACCGGTTTGTGAGCGAGGTTTAGCATAGTCCGTTCGTGAACGGCACATAACGACATTGTTGAAGGATGATGCAAAGTGAGTCAAGCGAAGCTTTGGTATAACGGTCCGGGCGAGGACTGGAAGCAGGGTTTGCCGATCGGCAACGGCCGGATTGGCGCCGTTATTTATGGCGGCAGCGAGCAGGAGACATGGTGTATGACGGAGCTGACGTATTGGTCTGGAAAGAAAGAGCGAATAGTTGGCAACGGAGGAGGGAAAGCAGGGCTTCAGCAGATGCGGGAAGCCTTCTACAAAGGAGATTATAAGGAAGGAGACCGGCTCGCCAAGGAGCAGCTGCAGCCGAAGAAGCAGAATTTTGGTACCAACCTCTCGGTTTGCGATATGGTGATGAGGTTCGGACATCAGAGTGAAGAAGTCATTCGCGAGCTCGATATGGAGCACGCGATGTCTGCGATGTCTTATTGGAGCGCTGACCAAACGTTCACCCGCGAAGCTTTTGCGACTAATGTAGAAGGGATCGTGGCAGCGCGGTTTACGGGCGAGCAGCCAGGGAGCATCAGCTTCACGCTTGGAGTTACGGGCCGCTCAGGACCGTTCGCGGCTGTCGTGGCTGGTGATGATACGATTGCCTTTCATGGGCAAGCAACGGAGGATATGCATAGCGACGGCACATGCGGTGTATGGTGCCACGGTCTGGTGAAGCTAGTCGTGCAGGGTGGCAGAGTTCAGAGCAGGGCAAATGAGCTTGTGGTGACAGATGCAGACGAAGCCTATCTTTATTTTGCGATGAATACGGATTATGGCCAAGAAAATGAGGACTGGAAAGCAAGAAGCGGGGAGCAGCTAGCAGCCGCTATCGCTAAAGGCTATGATCAGTTGAAAGCCGAGCATATAGCGGATTATCGCTCGCTTTATGCCCGTGTATCTCTGGATCTCGGAGCATCCGAGGCTGCTGCGCTTCCGACAGATGAACGTATGCGGCGGCTGCGGCAGGAGGGCCATGACGATGCAGAGCTTATCTCTTTGTTTTTCCAATATGGCCGTTATTTGACGATAGCTGGATCACGGGCAAATTCGCCGCTGCCGCTGCATTTGCAGGGCGTATGGAATGACGGGGAGGCGAACCGGATGGCCTGGAGCTGCGATTACCATCTGGACATTAATACGCAGATGAACTATTACCCGACGGAGATCGTCAATTTGGCGGAATGCCATGTTCCGCTTATGCACTACATTGAACGGTTGGCGGAAGCGGGGAAGCTTTCTGCACAGGATTTCTATGGCTGCGAGGGCTGGGTCGCACATGTATTCTCGAATGCATGGGGCTTTACCGCACCTGGCTGGGAGACGGGCTGGGGGCTTAATGTCACAGGCGGATTATGGATTGCCATGCATTTGAAGGAGCATTATGAATATGGGCTGGACCGCGCCTTTCTGACGGAGCAGGCTTACCCGGTTTTGAAGGAGGCCGTCGCCTTTTTCCTTGATTATATGGACGTCCAGCCAGCCAATGGCTGGCTAGTGACAGGGCCTTCCAACTCTCCAGAGAACAGCTTTTATCCCGCGGATCGGGAGCAGGGAGCGCAGCAATTGTCGATGGGCTCGACGATGGATCAGGTGCTGGTACGGGATTTATTCAACTTTTGTCTAGATGCGGCTAAATTACTCGGAACGGATACAGAGCTTCAAGCGAAGCTGGAGCATGCGATTGCTCTATTGCCGCCGCTGAAGGTCGGCAGCAGAGGACAGCTGCAGGAATGGCTGGAGGATTATGAAGAGGCGCAGCCGGAGCATCGCCATCTTGCTCATTTGTTTGCCCTTTATCCAAGCAACCACATCACTCCGCGCGATACGCCTGAGCTTAGCGCAGCCGCAAGGCAGACGCTGCTGGGTCGAATGACCGATGAACTGGAGGATATTGAATTTACGGCGGTATTGTTTGCAACCGGGTTTTCTCGCCTATATGATGGGGACCGCGCATTGTGGCACATTAACCATCTAGTTGGCGAGCTCTGTTTTGATAACCTGCTAACGTATTCCAAGGCGGGGGTTGCCGGGGCAGATACGAATATATTTATTATTGACGGCAATTATGGCGGTACGGCGGCGGTGGCAGATACGCTGCTGCATAGCCATGCAGGAGCTATTCATCTGCTGCCTGCCCTGCCTTCGGCGTGGCGATCAGGCTCCTACAAGGGCTTGCGCGCGAAAGGCAGCATCGAGGTAGATGCCGCATGGGAGAACAATAGGCTGACAGAAGCCACGCTCTACGCTCACGCCTCGGGACCGGCGATCGTTCGGTTCGGCGAGCTTGCCGTGAAGGTTGAGCTTGAGGCTGGTCAGGCTTACAGGCTTGATGCCGGGCTGCAAATATTGGAGCGTATAGCTATAGAGCAGTAGGGCAGTAGGGCAGTAGGGCAGTAGTCTGGTTCTCCACTATATGAACGATAAAGACAACTACGCTCTCGTATAAAGTAGTTGTCTTTTCGCATCGTTAGGTTATGATGTAGGTGCGGCCGTTTTTGGAGCTCGATGGGCATGCTTTCGTTATTTATGAAAGCGCTATTATATAGAGGGGTGGGTTGGCTGTGCCCAAATATACGACTATTTTTCGCAAGTTTCTGGTGTCCTACTTAATTATATTGATCATTCCGAGCATAGCGGGTTATGTGTCCTATCGCACCTCGATTTCGGTAACGCAATCCATTTCCATCGAAAATAGCGTGACCCAGCTGCAGCGAAGCCAGGAAATATTGGAGCGAAGGATGGTGGAGGTGGAAGGCTTCACCCGCCAGCTTGCCTTGAATCCCGATCTGAATAAGCTTATGAACGAGCAGAAAAATGGAGATGAAATCAACGTCTATGGCATCTGGAGCATGGTGAAGCAGGTTACGCCGTTTAGCCAGACGAATGATTTTCTGCAAAATTATTTTATATATTTAAGCAATTATGACGTAATATTCACCCAAGGCTCTGCCTACTTCCGTCCGGAGCATTATTACCAAAATTTTCACTACACGGATCTTTCGCTCGATGAGTGGAAGGAAGAGGTGCTTGGCAGAACGCATAGCAGCGAGATGATGCCGCTCCGTTCATTTATGAGCAATAAGAAGCAAAGCGCGGTTGTGACCTATATGCAATCGCTGCCACTCGACAGCTTCAGCGGTTCCTCCCCAGCTACAGTCGTTGTTATGATCGATGAGGAGCATATTTCCAATCTGCTTGCTGGACTGGAAGACCGCTATGGCGGTTGGGCTCATATTAGTGATGCGAATGGGAATACGGTAGGGCTGCGGGGAATAACGGAGGAAGCGGCAAGACAGATTTCCACGTCCACCGAGCTTGACCAGACAAAGCGCAGCCAATTTTACCATGACGATCTTGTCATTACGATTCAATCCGATACGAGTGGCTGGACTTATCGCGCAGGCATACCGCGTCAGGTGCTGATGGAGAATGCGAATCAAATCAAGCATATGACTTGGCTAGTGACCGGCATTGCTTTAGTGCTCGGGCTGCTGGCGGGGCTGCTGCTTTCCTATCGCAACAGTGCGCCGATTAACCGGCTGCTTGGCGTGATGAAGGAGCATTTCGGCAAGGACGGTTTCGCGGAGCGCAATGAATATGATTTTTTACAGGGCAATATTTCGATAATGATTACGAGCAACCGGCAACTGGAGCTTGAGCTTGAACGTCAGCTACCGCTCGTTCGGGATGGCTTTCTCAAGCGCCTGCTGGCAGGTGAATTTCGTACGCTGGAGGAAGTTGTAGCTGCTGCGGCTCAAGCGGACGTTAACCTTGCGGGAGGTGAGGGCTACGTGGGCATTTTGCGAATTAACGGCTATTCTGGCATGGATAGCATCGATATATTAAAGGAGCTTTCAGCGGCAAGGCTGATTATGAAGCAGATATTGTCCGAAACCGAGGAAAGCTTGTTGATGACCGATCTTGGCTCGGACCGTTTAGTTATGCTCTGGCTGAATCAGGAGGAGCAGAAAGCCCAGACGAGCGGCGCCGATCACCGTAAGCGGTTAAATGAAGCGCTGGAGGGGCTTGCTCGGACAGCCTATTCCGAATACAAGATTTCGTTGTCATCAGCGTTTGGAGAATGCTTCCAAACGCTGATGGATGTTAGCCATTCGTTTGAGCAGGCAGGGCAAACGCTGGAGTATACAGAGCTCTCAGGCAAGCAAAGCATACTGTGGTTCAGCGATTCCGGCCGGGAAACAGCGACCTATTATTATCCACTAGACATGGAGCAGCGGCTGATCAGCACGATTCGTGCAGGCGAGGCTGAGGAAGCGAAGCGGATCATGTCAGCGGTGATGGACAAAAATTCGGATCAGCACCAGCTAGCTCCGGAAATGAAGCAGCAGCTTGTCGGCGAGCTGAAGGGAACGCTGCTTAAGCTGCTGGATCAGAAGGCGCTCGTCCAATCGGAGCTGCTCCCTACGCTGAGGAATCAAATGATTGGCATCCAGGCAGCAGATATGCTGCCGGACATTCAGCAAGAGATCGACGGCATTATTGAAGCATTGTGCGGCATTATTAACAGCAAGAAGAATAATGCCCATATCCAAACGGCTAATGACATCAAGCGATTTATTGCCGAAAGCTTTAGCGATTCCGAGCTGACCTTATACCGGATCGCCGAGAAGGTTGAGCGTCCTGAAAAATATATTTCTCAGCTATTCAAGGAGGTGACGGATATGAATGTATCCGATTATTTGGAGATGGTCCGAATTGAGCGCGCCACCTCGCTGCTTCGCACAGAAGGCTGTACGGTTGATGAAATTGCCTCACGCGTCGGCTACAATAGCTCACATTCCTTCCGCAGAGCGTTCAAGCGGGTAGTGGGCGTGGCGCCAAGCTCTTACAGGCAGTCCATCCATATTTAGACGCACATTAGGCGCCGAAGGAGTGAAGGGAAGATGAAGCTGGGCCGCAGCGGCATTGCTGTCTTTGTGCTTATGCTTGCGCTTGCGGGGCTGTTGCTGCTCGTCTCATGCTCTACTAAAGAGAGTAAATCTGTAAGCGGAGATGAAGGCGAGCAGAATGAAGCGCCGACGGAGCTGCATGTATTTGCTTTGCAGGAGCCGGGAATAGAGCTTGGAACCAATGATTTCACTCGTTATCTGGAGCGAAAATTTAACGTGCATTTCAATTGGGAAGTTATTTCAGCAGACGGGGCAAGGGAAAAACGGCAAATATCGCTCGCAGGCGGCGACTATCCGGATGCTTATTTTCTGACGGCGTATATCGATCAATTTTCACAATCGGACCTGCTTAAGTACGGCAAGCAGGGCATAATTTTGCCCCTAAATGAGCTAATCGCGAAATATGCGCCCCATGTGCAAGCTGCTATGACGGAGCATTCGGAGCTCAAAGCGCTCAGCACAGCTCCTGATGGGAACATTTACGGCCTGCCAGCCTATAGCGAATGCTTCCATTGCTCCTATCCGAACAAAATGTGGGTGAATGACAAATGGCTCGCGAAGCTGGGGCTGGACGTACCGGCGACAACCGAGGAATTTAAGAAAATGCTGGAAGCGTTCAAAAGCTCAGATCCCAATGGCAATGGATTGGCTGATGAGGTTCCGCTCAGCGGCTCTACCGAGGATTTTGGCGTCCGAATGATTCCGTATTTGATGAACGGTTTTATTTATGATGATGATCGCCATTATTTGCTGCTGGAAGGTGGCAAGGTTGAGACGGCTGCGGATAAGCCGCGTTGGAAGGATGGGCTAGCGTATATCAGGTCGCTCTACAAGGGGGGCCTGATTGATCCGGGAGCTTTTATTCAAAATGCGGAAGCTTTAAAAAGAATCGGCGACAATAGTGGAGCACCTATGCTAGGGGCGTCGGCAGGGATGCATCCCGCTATTTTCGCAGGTGAGAGATTGAACGATTATGTGCCGATCCCCCCGCTTGCGGGACCTTATGCTTCCTATGCTACCTATCAAGGAGGCGGTATGCAGCCTGGAGCCAAGTTTGTCATCACAAACCGGGCGAGCAAGGAGGCACAGCGCAAATTAATCGAAATCATCAACTATATGTATACACCAGAAGGACAAACGACGTCCCAAAATGGTATGGAAGGTATCGGCTGGCGCAAGCCGCAAGCCGGAGAGCAGGCGCTTGGTGCAGGCGTCAAGCCGTTGTTCACAAGCCTTATTCTGATCAATGAAGCGAAGTCGACCAATTCCGGCTGGAGCGGAATGGCGCATCTATATATGCCTAGGGAGTATCGCGATAGCTGGGTGGTGGGAAGGGATATGTATACGCCTGATGGCTATGAACGCAGGCTTTATGAAGCCACAAGGCTGTATGAAGGACATGAGCCTACAGATATTTTTCCGATCTGGATGTTATGGCTGGACCCGGCCGAAGCGGACGAGGCTGGCATATTGCATACGAATTTAACCAATTATATCGAGCAAAGCACATTGCGCTTCATTACAGGCGATTGGGACTTAGACAAGGATTGGGACAGCTACACAGCAGGTTTGTATGATATGAGGGTTCAGCGATACGTAGAGATCATGCAAAGGGCCTATGATCTTTATAAAAAATAACAGACTCCTATAATGAAAAAATAAAACGTGTAAATCGGCTGGAAGCAGAGCCGGTTTTTTTCTTATGTCCATTATTGCCAAATTGGCTGGGACAAAAGGTTAATTCAGACCAAGCGCTCGTTGTAGTACCCAGCTCCACGTACTCTCCTTAGGCTCCCCGCCAAATGTACGGCCCCATGGGCAATTGTCCCCCCTAAAACGGCGTTATTGTACGCTAAACGACGCAAGTGTACCTGTCGCAAGCAGGGCTGAATCCCCTATCATCAAATCTATAGAAAGCGCTATCATTCATCGTCAGACAGCGAATTAGGGGGGATTGTTCTGGAGAAAGAGGTTGTATGGAAGCATCGAATGTTAAACGTCGGTGTCAAGCGAAGAGTGTCGGAGGAAGCTCGCAGAAGCTTAAGGAAACATTGGCAGCTTTATTTGATTGTTATACCGCCGGTGTTGTTTTTCCTTATTTTCAAATACTATCCGATGCTTAATGCGGTGCTGGCGTTCAAGGACTATAACGTCATTAAAGGGATCTGGGGCAGTCCGTGGGTAGGCTTCAAAAACTTTCAGCTGTTTTTTGACAATCCGATGTTCTGGCCGCTCGTCAAAAACACGATTTACGTCAGCGGCTACCTGCTGCTCGCCGGTTTCCCGGTGCCGATACTGCTGGCGCTCATGCTAAATGAGGTCGGCAGCGGAAGATTCAAGCGGCTCGTCCAGCTCGTTACTTTCGCGCCGTATTTTATCTCGACGGTCGTGATGGTATCGATCATTATGCTGTTTCTCGCTCCGCGGCTGGGCTTTGCCAATGTGGCTTTGAATTTTTTTGGTATGGACTCCATCAATTTTCTCGGCGAGGCCAGCATGTTCCGCTCGATCTATGTATGGTCTGATATTTGGCAGACGGCAGGCTATTCGGCGGTCATTTATTTGGCGGCGCTCGCGGGCATTGATCCAACGTTATATGAGGCAGCCAAAGTGGATGGCGCTTCGCGCTTTCAAAAGATTGTGCATGTGGACATTCCTGGCCTGCTGCCGACGATTACGATTATTCTCATTCTGAATGTGGGCAGCGTGATGGCAATTGGCTTCGAAAAAATATACCTGCTGCAAAATCCGCTGAATATGGTCAATTCAGAAATTATTGCTACTTATGTGTATCGAATTGGGCTGCTAAATGCCAATTACAGCTTTGCAACCGCAGTCGGCTTGTTTAACTCGCTTATTAATTTGGTGTTATTGGTTACGGTGAATGGCCTAGCCAAACGCTTTACGAAATCGAGTATCTGGTAGAAGAAGGGGAGTACGCCTATGGCAGCGACAAAATCAGCAATGCAGCAAAAGCCGTTCAGGCTGAAAATCAGAGAATCGGCTGGTGACAGGCTATTTCTATTCATCATCTACACGGTACTCTCACTTGTGCTGCTCGCAGTCATTTATCCGCTTATTTATATTTTGAGCAGCTCCATCAGCAGTCCGGCAGCGGTGACTTCTGGCCGTGTCTGGCTGTGGCCCGTCGATATTTCCTTCCGCGGCTTCGCGGTGCTGTTCAATACCCCGCAAATTATGACGGGCTACGGCAATTCGTTGTTCTATACGACGGCGGGAACGCTGATCAGCGTGACGCTTACGGTTATGATCGCCTATCCGATGTCACGCAAAAGCTTTTTTGGCCGTGGCGTTATTATGATGCTGATCACGTTCACGATGCTATTCAGCGGCGGCCTCATTCCAACTTATATGGTGGTCAAAGAATTCGGCATGATCGACTCGCGCTGGGCGCTGCTCATTCCGAATGCGATCTGGGTATGGCAGGTAATCATCGCCCGTTCCTTCTTCCAGTCGTCGATTCCCGATGAGCTGATGGAGGCGGCGGAAATAGACGGCTGCAGCGATCTCCGGTTTATGCGCAGCATCGTCCTCCCACTGTCCAAGCCGATACTTGCCGTGCTGTTCCTGATGTATGGGGTGGGCCAGTGGAACGCTTATTTCGATGCTCTTATCTATTTGAAATCAGCCAATCTGTTTCCACTCCAGCTTGTGCTGCGCAGCATCATCATTATGAACAATACCGCAGGCGTGACGGACGCCCTTAAGCAGGTGGAGCGTCAGCAGCTATCCGAGCTGCTGAAATACTCGCTGATCGTCGTAGCTACGCTGCCGGTGCTTATTATTTATCCGTTCGTACAGAGGTATTTTGTGCAAGGCATGCTTGTCGGCTCGGTCAAGGGCTGATGATGAACTGGAGAATGAAGGGAGGTGAGGCTTGGTATTGAAAGCGCAAATGTAAGAAAGACAACTATTATTATGAGATGAAAAGGGAGCGAACAACAATGAAGAAGAGACTGTTAGGCCTGCTCGCCATCGCAGTGGTCGTTAGCATGATGCTTGCTTCATGCTCGCAGAACAATAAGCCCGCCAGCAGCGCGACCAATGCGCCTGCTTCGCAATCGGAAGAGACGGGAAGCACCGCACCGGTTGAAATTACGATGTTTGCCGTGCAGGAGTCGGGCATCGATCTGACAACTAACAAGTTTACCAAATTCGTGGAAGAGAAGTTCAATATTAAGTTTAAGTTCGATACGACGCCACCGGACGGGGCAAAGGAGAAACGCCAAATTTCGCTCGCGAGCGGCGATTATCCGGATGCTTACATGCTTCCGGGCTACATCGATCAATTTTCGCAGGCTGATGTTTTGAAATACGGCAAGCAGGGCGTAATTGTACCGTTAAACGACCTGATTGAGCAATATGCGCCGAACATCAAAGCGGCCATGGAAAAAGACGCAGATTTGAAAGCGTTTAACACGGCGCCTGACGGCAATATTTACGGTCTTGTCGCATACAGTCAATGTTTCCATTGCTCGTATCCGAACAAAATGTGGATCAACACGAAATGGCTGGATAAGCTCCAGCTTGAAATGCCGAAGACGCCGGAGGAATTTAAAGCGGTGCTGAAGGCGTTCAAAACCCAAGATCCGAACGGCAACGGAATTGCCGACGAAGTGCCGCTCAGCGGCTCGATCGAGGATTTTGGCGTACGAGTTATGCCATTTCTGATGAACGGCTTCGTCTACGATGACGATCGCAACTATTTGAACCTGACGGGCGGCAAGGTTGAATCGGCGGCGATAAAGCCCGAATGGAAAGAAGGTCTGGGCTATATCAAATCCCTGTATGATGAAGGGCTGATTGATCCGGGCGCATTTGCACAAAACGCGGAAGCGTTCAAAAAAATCGGCGAAAACGGCGATTCGCAAATTTTGGGTGCGGGAGCGGGCATGCACCCTGCTATTTTCATAAATATCGACACGGGCAACCAAAACTCAGCTGATTACAACCCTGTACCGCCGCTTACTGGACCGCATGGCTCCTACGCAACGCATGATGGGGGCGGCGTAGCTCCAGGTGCCAAGTTTGTGATTACGAATAAAGCATCCGAGGAGCAGCAAATCGCCTTAATTAAGCTGGTCGATTATATGTTCACGCAAGAAGGCCAGACGAATGGCGCCTCCGGCATGGAAGGCATTGACTGGAGAAAACCAAAGGATGGCGAGGTTGCGCTTGGTGAAGGCGTGACGCCGCAAATTGCTACCATCCCTGCCGCTGAAGGCGAAGCCCCTCGCAATGCGGGCTGGAGCGGAACCGCTCATTTCTTTATGCCGAAGGAGTACCGGGACAGCTTTGTTCAAGGAACGGATATTTATGATTCCGCCAGCTATGAGCGCAGATTGTATCAGGCCACCCTGCTGTACCAGGGTCATGAGCCGAAGGAGCTGTTCCCGCTGTGGTCGATCTGGGTCCATCAGAACGAGGTGGATGAAGTGAGCATTTTGCAAACGAACCTTAAATCGTACATTGAGCAGAACGCATTGCAATTTATTACCGGCAACAAAAGCTTGGAGAAGGACTGGGACGCTTATGTGAAAGGCTTGAAGGACCTGAAAATCGATCGTTATTTGGAAATTTTGCAGAAAGCTTATGACACGTCGTTCAAGTAATACTGCGGATATAGCATATGTTGTGGATGAATCAGATTCTGCAACGCCGAACTCACAGGATCAGGTTATTATTGCGAGATAATGGCCTGGTCCTATTTTCTGAAAAAGGAGCTTAATTATGATCCCATTCATGAAAAAAATACGGCCTTGGCTGCTCGTTGTCGTTCTGCTTACGATGCAGCTCGGACTGGTAGCGCCTTACGGTAACGTAGCGAAAGCTGCGGACAATGGTCTTGCCCAGAAGCCGTATATGGGCTGGAGCAGCTACAGCATGCAGGTGTATACGAACAACGGCCACTGGATTACCGCTGATCAGATCAAGGCGCAGTCCGATGCGATGCACGAGAAGCTGCAGCCTTACGGCTATGAATACATTAATATCGACGCAGCCTGGAATGGTGACATGGATGGCTACGGCCGGCCGATTCCAAGCACGACCCTTTATCCAAACGGCTTGCAGGAAGTGATCGACCATATTCATGATAACGGCCAAAAGGTAGGGCTGTACGGTATTCCGGGCATGTCGCCGCAGGCGTATGATCAGGATTTGCCGATTTACGCTGCGCCGGGCTGCTCCATGCAGGATATTGCAGCGCAGCCGCTGCAAGAATCGGATTACTGGGGGCTCGGCTACAAAATCGATTTCAATCAGCCTTGCGCACAGAAATATATTGATTCAATTGCCAATTTGTATGGCGAATGGGGGATCGACTTCCTCAAGTTCGACAGTGTGACGCCGGGCTCTGGCATATCGGACCTGTCGCTTGATGCGCGAGATGACGTCAAAGCATGGTCGCAGGCGCTTGAGCCGCACCATATTTGGCTTGAGCTCTCATGGGCGCTGGACATCAAATACATCGACTACTGGAAACAATACGCCAACGGCTGGCGTGTAGATTGGGATGTAGAGTGTTATTGCGGCACTGGCGGTTTGACGGTATGGTCAAGCATAGCCCGTCTCTTCCCGAAAGCCGAACAGTTTTGGCGCCATGCTGGGCCAGGCGGCTGGAACGACTTCGATTCCTTAAATGTTGGAAATGGTTCGATGGATGGCCTAACGCAGGATGAACGCAAGACGGCTATGTCATTTTGGGCACTGTCATCCGCGCAATTGTACATTGGCAATGATATGACCAACCTCGATGCTTATGGCCTAGAACTATTGACTAACGAAGAGGTCATCGCCGTCAATCAGGCGGGCCGTCCGGGGCATCCCGTATCTACAGCTACCGAGCAGCAGGCATGGTATGCAAATAACGGTGATGGCACCTATACAGTTGGGCTTTTCAATCTGGGCAGCTCGGCGGAGACAGTGAGCGTGGACTGGAGCGAGATCGGACTGGAGGGGCCAGCCAAGGTGCGCGACTTGTGGACGCATCAGGATCTGGGTACGTTCAACACCGGCTTCAGTTCGGCAAATTTGGCCTCGCATGGTTCGAGATTGCTGAAGGTTACGTCGCTTGGCGGAACCTCGATTGCTAACGATGACGATACCGGCTTCAAGTATACAGGGGAATGGACGCGCAATGGGGGGCAGGAGCTTGCCGGCGGCACACAGAACCTCATTATTGATGTAGGCAATGCGGCAGCGCAGAGCAGCGCCATCACTCCTTCAACGGCCAGCTTCGATAAAAAACAATCCGAGCAGGCTGATGTCGCCACGACATTGACGCTGAATGGCAACACGCTGTCCAGTATTTCGGCGGGCGGGACATCGTTAACAGCAGGTACGGATTATGTTGTGAATGCGAACGAGGTGACAATCAAAAAAGAATATTTAGCGGCCAAAGCGGTCGGTACATTAAATTTGTCCTTTACATTCAGTGGCGGCTTGCCGCAGACGCTAGCTGTTGCGATAAATGATTCGACGATCAGAGACAGCAGGGTAACTCCGTCAACGGTCAGCTTCGATTTGTTGACGTCTGCGCAAACGGATGTGGAGCTAACAACGGCGCTCAATGGCAATACGCTGACAGACGTCAAGCATGATGGAAATACGCTCGCAGCGGGAACCGACTATACTGTAAGCGGCAATACATTAAAGCTCAAGAAAGCGTGGCTTGCTGTGCAGCAGGCGGGAACGAAGGCACTCACCTTCACCTTTAGCGCCGGAGCAGAACAGACGGTATCGCTTGTCATTCAGGATACAGCAGTTGGCGGATCAATTACACTGAACGATGATGATCCATCTATCGTCTACACAGGCGGTTGGAATCGCAGCTGGAATCGTGGACTTGGCGATTATATGGATGATGTGCATTATGCCGAAGCGAATGACAACGATTATTTTTCGTATACGTTCACAGGAACGGGAATTGAGTTCATTACGGAGCTTGACCCGTCTCAGGGAGCAGTCGACATTTATATGGATGATCAATTTCAACGTACGATCAGCACGTACAATATGGGAAGACTGGCGCAGAAGCCTGTGTTTAATATCACTGGCCTGGCTGACGATACGCATACCCTTAAAGCGGTGAAAAAATCAGGCTATTTCCTTCTGCTCGATAAGCTTCGAATACTGTTGCCTGATCTTGTAAGCGCAGCGGGCGGCGGATTCGACAGGGCAGCGGGGCAGCAGTCAGACTTAGTTTTTACGACGACAGGAGCCCGCAGCGGTTTCAGCGGCATTTCGAACGGCGCAGCAGCGCTGACAGAAGGCACGGATTATACAGTGTCCGGCAATGACATTACTGTGAAGAAGGAATATATGGCGGGACAGCCAATTGGTACAGCAAGCTTGACGTTCTCGTTCGCAGGAGGCGCTGTGCAGACGCTCGTTGTAGCTGTTAGCGATTCGGCGGCGGCAAGCAGCACGATTAGCCCTTTTGAGGCGAGCTTTGACAAAAAAGCATCCGCCCAGGCAGACGTTGCTGTGGCATTGATGCTGAACGGAAACACGCTCTCGGGCATCAGCAACAATACAGCGGCTCTGACAGCAGGCACGGACTATACCGTATCCGGCAACGATGTGATTCTTCACAAAGCGTACCTTGCCAGTCAGCCCTTAGGCACAACAAGCCTGCGCTTTGATTTTAGTGCGGGGGCACCGCAGACGCTGGCCGTCGAGATCACTGACACCACTGGGCAGAACAGTACGATTAGCCCAAGCACACTAAGCTTTGATCATAAAGCGGCGGCACAAGCAGATATTGCGACGATCATTAGTTTGAACGGCAATACGCTAACTGAAATTGCTAATGGCGCGACAGCGCTGCAAGAGGGAACGGACTATCAGCTTTTCGGCGACCAGCTCACGATCCGCAAGGGCTATCTTGCGCAAATGCCAAATGGCATGACGAATTTGACTTTGTCCTTCAGTGGCGGTGCTTCGCAAACGCTGGCCGTTGCAATTAGCGATACGTCGAGAGGCCGCTATGTTGCCGTCAACAACGATGACAGCGAGATTTCGTATAAGGGCGCCTGGCAGCATGGACGCAATAGAGGGCTTGGTGATTATAAGGACGATGTCCATTACACGGAGACGACGGGCGACTATTTGGAATATACGTTTGAGGGCACAGGCACTACGTTTATAACTGAAAAAGACTCGTCCCAAGGCGATATGGACATCTATATCGATGGCGTATTCCAGCAGACGGTCAGCACGTATTATCCTAGCCGCCAGATTAATCAGACCGTATTTGTCGCAGAAGGCCTGACACTGGGCGAGCATACGCTCAAAGCGGTCAAAAAATCCGGCTACTACATGCTGCTCGACCAATTGAAATTCCGAATGGCCGATATGATCAGCCCGGATACAGGCAGCTTCGACAAAACTGCGCAGGCAGATGTAACAACAACGCTTCAGGTTGACGGAAGCAATTTGCTGGGCGTGAAAAACGGAAATGCAACGCTCACGGCTGGTGTGGATTATACGGTGTCGAGCAGTTATATTACGATCAAGAAGGAATATTTGGCAGCTCAGCCTGATGGCGCTATTAGCTTAGCCATCTCTCACCGTGGCGATTATTACAACGATCTCCACCGTACAATGACCAATGGGGATTATGCCGAATTTTCGTTTACGGGCACAGGGGTTTCCCTGATTGCGCCAAAATCGGATGTTCAGGGAGATATGGATATTTACATCGATAACATCTTTCAACAAACGGTTAGCGCCGTCCATGCAAGCCGATTGACGCAGCAGGAGATTTACGCAGTGACCGGCTTGACTGATACGGCTCATACGATTAAAGCAGTGAAAAAATCAGGAAATTACATGCTGCTTGACGGCGTGAAGTTTGCAGTGAGCGGTCAGCTGCAGCCATCGGCGACACCAACTGGCACGCCGTCAACAGCGCCGTCGACGGAGCCTACAGCGACAGCAACGGCACCTACTGCTACACCAACGGAGACCTCAGCAACGCCAACGTCACCTACTGCAACACCAACAGCCGTGCAAACCGGAGGGGGAGGGGCAACCAATGCTCCTCCCCCATTTGGGGGGAACGGTACAGCTCCATCCTCGGAGCTGATTACAGTTGAGATAGGGAATGGAATCAATAAGACCGTCAATCGAACCAAGCAGGCTAGCGGCAGCAAGCAAGATGAGCTTTCGCTGACGGCTGACGAGGCTCGCAAAGCCGCAGACAGCGCAGCTGCATCAGGTGCGAAGGCTGTGAACATTATCATTCAAGACACGCTGGATGAAGTGGAGGAAACGACGCTTAAGCTGCCCAAGGAAGCAGTCAAAAGCTTGACGACAGCGGAGGTTGGCCTGCAGTTATCAACTGCAAATGCTGTTATTGCGGTCGGCAGCGGCCCATTATCGCGGTTGCAGGATGAGCTGTATTTTAAGCTGGCACCAATAAAGGACGTTGTTAAGCAGCAGGAGCTTGCTGGGAAGGCCAATCGCCAAGCAGCTGTCAGCATCGTCGTCGGTGATGGTCAGGCAACTGTTGTCGGGCGTCCGATGAACATTGAAACCAATTTGCAAAATGCGGAAGTTACGATAATCCTACCGTTAAAGGGCACCAAGCTTGATGAGGCAGAGTGGCAAAGTCTAGCCGCATATATTGAGCATAGCGACGGAACGAAGGAACTGCTCAGGGGGACTGTCGTTCCTTACAACGATCAGGGTGACAAAGGACTTGCATTTACCGTTACAAAGTTCAGCTTGTTCACGCTTCTTCACATTCCGGGGCTGGATCAGTCCAGTCTAGGCGTTGCTTATATGAAAGGCTACGAGGATGGCACGTTTAAGCCGGACAATCGAATAACAAGGGCGGAAATTGCCGCCATACTGTCCCGTATTTTGACGCGCCACAACGCGGGCGCGGCGAATACAGAGTACACTGATGTCGCAGCAGGATATTGGGCTGAGGAGTATATAGCCGATATGACCCGAATGGGCTTAATGAAGGGATATGGCAGTGGGGAGTTTAGAGCCGACCATTCGGTCACACGTGCTGAGATGGCACGGCTTGTGTCGCAGCTGCTCAACAGCGGTTCGGGCTCACAGTCCGGCAAGGGCTTTGACGACATAGCGGGGCATTGGGCGCAAAGCGATATTAGGCAAGCGCAGGCTCAAGGTTTTATAAATGGCTACAACGATGGCACCTTCAAACCGAATCAGGCGCTGACACGCGCGGAAGCAGCCACAATTATCAACAAGGTGCTGGGCAGACCAAGTGCGAGTGCTTCGGCATTATCATCGTGGAAGGATGTCCCGGCTGCGCATTGGGCATTCGGAGCTATTGCTGCAGCATCGCAAGAATAGTTGAAACGGGTCCCCCTGATGTCAGGGGGACCATTTTTTATTTTAGCCAGGAATGGAGGGGGGCAATGAATATAATCTTCACTTTTCAAACAAAGTATTTGATTGAAAATACTACCTTGACAGACATAGTAGTGTGCCGTATTATACAAATACGGAGGTGATTATATGAGTGAGAGCAAAATTACATCCGACCTGCTGCGAGGACATACCGATACAATGATTTTACGGCTCTTATCCGAAGCTGACCGATACGGATACGAGATTGTCAAACTAATTGCCGAGCGCTCGGGCGGCGAGTATGAATTAAAGGAAGCCACGATGTACTCCAGTGTCCGGCGGCTTGAGGCAGACGGCGATATCGAGTGGTATTGGGGGGATGAATCGCAGGGCGGGCGGCGCAAGTATTTTAGGATTACCGATAAGGGCAAAGTGACTTACGACCGCAACAAAAGCAATTGGGAGTATTCGAAGCGCGTGCTAGAAAACTTATTATAAGGAGATGTGGTGTGATGAATCAGAAATTGACCAGCTATTTGAATGGCGTGTTTACGCCATATGATGGGGTGAAAAGCGTCACCGAATTAAAGGCGGACCTGCACTCCGATTTGCAGGAGCGATATCATGATCTCAAAACTGAGGGCAAGGATGATGAAACAGCGTTTAACATGACCATTGAGAGCATCGGCGACATCGAACAAACGATAATGGAGGTCGCCAACCTCTCCCGCTCGTTGGAGCGGCAGGTGCTGACAAACCTTAGCGCAAGCAACTTGCAAATGAGCGACTTTGCTGGCGTTATTGCCCATAAAGGTCAATTTAAAGCTAGCGCATTGCGCGGTTCCGACTTTGCTGGCGCAGACTTGACCGGAAGCTCGTTTAAGAGCAGCGACGTACGTGAAGCCAATTTTGACGGGGCAAATCTGACGGACTGCATTCTATCGACCTCTGACCTTACGAATGTTAGCTTCAAGCAATCCATCCTTGTACGCACTACCTTCAGCATGTCTGGGCTGGACGGAGCAAAATTCACAGGTATAAAACTGACCGACGTCACGTTAAGCAAGACCGACCTTAGAAAAACAATCTTCGAAGGCTGTTCCTTTCATGGCGTGGACTTCGAATATTCCGACCTGAGCGGGCTGTGTCTGGATGGGCAGACCTTTATCGGCGTTAAGTTTGACAAAGCGGCATTAAACGAAGTTTCGTTTAGGGGCGCTACACTCAAAAATGTATCCTTCAAGTCTGCATTTTCCTTTTCTAAAAGGTATTATCGTGCAATCCAATCGATCTGCTTTGACGGCGCAATGATGGATAAACTGACCTTTGCTGTGCTCAAAGGCATGGAGGCCGATTTATCAAAAGTTAAGGTGATATAAGGAGGGGAAATATGAAAAATAAGTCCATTCAAGTGATTGGAATGACAGAGTCCTACAAGCAGCAACAAGTCCTAAAGGGCGTAGATTTCGAGGTGGAGGAGGGCAGTGTTTTCGCCCTGCTCGGTTCTAATGGGACCGGTAAGACAACGGTTGTCAAAATTCTAACTACGCTGCTCAAACTAGACAGCGGAACCGCCACAGTAAACGGATTCGATGTTGCGTCTAGCCCCGAGCATGTAAAGCAGGCTGAGCAGCTTGCCGACCGAATCGATGCCGTCGGCCGCTCGTGCCTTTGCCGAAAATCAGCCGGTGACCTCAATCGTGGAAGCCATCCGTGCGCTATTGTCAGATCAACCGGTGGGTAACGATATATGGGTCGCGCTTGCGAGGTGCGTCGGAATTTTATTCGCAGCATATTTTTTAGCAATGTGGGTGTATAAGAAGCGGGTGTGAATTTCATTGATGCCGTGAATTTTCTAAATGCCGCTGCAGCAGCTTAGCTTAAAGCACCTAAGAGGTGCTTTTTATTTTGTAACCTTCCAACTGCAATAGCTTGGTTTTCATCTCTATTCCACCTCGATAGCCAGTGAGTGTCCCGTTTTTGCCGATAACACGATGGCAAGGAATGGTAATGAGTATCGGGTTCGTTCCAATGGCTGCACCAACAGCTCGAACCGCCGCAGGTTTTTGAATATGGTTGGCAATATCCGAATAGGACCAGGTTTGCCCATATGGAATGCTGCAAAGAGCCTGCCATACTGCCTCTTGGAAAGGTGTTCCTTGAAATACGGTAGGGATTGTAAATGTTTCAAGCGTTCCTTGCAAATATTGAGCTAGCTCAGCCTTATACGGAAGCAGCTTTTCATCATCCCGAATCAAAGGGCTATGCGGAAAACGCGACGCAGCCCATTTCGCTAACTCCTCATATGGCTGTTTCTGCGAACCTACAAAGCAAAGCCCTTCGTTTGTAGCTGCAACGTGCAGGCCCCAATCTTCATAACTAAACAGCGACCAATATATGCCCCCGTTAAATGAATTCTTCATTTTGGATGATCTCCTTTATTTGTTGTAACTCCACCATTGTTATGCCACTGTCGGTAGCCTTCTGGTGTATGCCCGGTTTTCTGCCTGAACAAGGTAATAAAATAAGGGGTATTAAGCAAGCCGACATATTCGCCTACTTCTGCAATTGGTGTAGGGGAAGAGAGGAGTATCGCCTTGGCTTTTTCGATTCTAATTTGCTGGATATAATCGACGGGTGTTTTGCCCGTTACTTTTTTGAACGTTCGGTGCAAATGATACGGTGTGCCATGACAAATGGATGCTAGGGTGGCAAGCGTTAGCTTATCTTTATATTGTCGATCAATATATTCGGTCACCATCGCGATCCATTCTTCATCAGGCAATCGCTGCCCTGTCGGTTTACATCGTTTACAGGGACGAAATTGGGCAGCCAACGCTTGCTCAGCAGTCAGGAAGAATCCGATATTCTCCCTGTTGGGAGGTCTAGATTTGCAGGACGGCCGGCAAAAAATACCCGTCGTTTTGACAGCGTAATAAAATTGACCGTCATATGAAAGGTCATTGCCTAATATGGCTCGCCATTGTTCATTAGACACAGGCGCAGGCGGGATGGGCTCGTCCTTATAGCGCAGGCTGTCAGAAATCTGATCCGGATTCGCTTTCCATTCGTCGGACATTGTCGTTCACCTCTAAGGTTAGTATAACCGTGAATGGGGGTATTTGGTGCAATCTTGAATGTAATAGCAAGATAACGAAATCCTGAGGTATGATTTATACAGCTATTTCAACCAAACGAGTTGGTTTTGGTAATAGGTCTGCCCGGAGGTGAAAGCAATTCAACAGTGAGGGTATTAATGCAAAAAACAACAGCAATAATAGGGCAGCCAGTTTTACTGGCTGCCCTAATTTTCATAAAATCTGTATCACAGATTCAGCTGCTTGCCTGACCCGACTTTTTAATACTGTCAATTAAGAGGGGGAGTAGCTTGCTCTCTTGGATTTTTATTGTATAAATATGCTTAAGAATGATATCGACATTTTGTTGGTTTTTACTGATTCTATTTTTTAACTGTGCATTTCTGCATATTAATGATAATCTTTCTAGTTCTTTATATCCCTCATATAGAAATTCAAATACATTATCAGCAATAACGCCATTACGCTGCAAATGAGCTAGTCTCATTAACATAAGCTTTTTATGTTCATAGACGACATGAAGGGGACGAATATCTTTCTGATGAGAAGAAAAATTTTCGATTAAGCTATCATACGCATTTAATCCATATACGATATTTGGCTCGTAATTTCTGTTGGCAGACAAGCAGGAGAAGAAATCTATCGAGTTAAGATGAGCCTCGAGCTGTTTTTTTATCATATATGTATTTAATTCATAATTGTAGTAATGGTGAACACGGAGTAATATTACATTGCTTTCTTTATGCCTAATGAAGGCATGTCTAAAATCTGTAAATGTGAGCATACCTGTTCGGAAAATATTTCCTTCTGCATAGCCTGCTATATCAAAAGTCTCATCTGCACGATTGTAGCCAAATAATAAATTTGAATGCGCCCGAAAATATTTTTTATAAGCTCTGCGACCCGGCACAAACATCTCATTTAAGTCTAAATCCACATAATTTCCGTCATCAATAAAACTAATCATGAGTTCAACGATGTCGATTTTGTTTTTTTCAAGCTTTTCAATTAAGGTGTACTCTAAGTACTGTGTCATGAGATAGGGGCAATAAGCAAAAAAATGTCTATCTTTATGTAGTCCGACATTAAAATCAAAGGGTATTTGGTGTATTTTAAAGTCCTTATAACTATACAATTGAATATAGTTGGAGCAGTACCAACTAAGAAAAGCGTTATCTGCAGGAGAGCATGAAGCCAAGCCCATGTAGGCTCCGGGATTAAAGTTGAAAGGTACTGTTCTTGTGAAGCTCCACTTTTCCTTGTCATTACCACAATATAGATTGATTTGATCACCGCAGCACTCCATTTTCAACCATATAGGAGGGTTTATATCGCTTACCAATTCGAATGTTGTTTCATCCCCATTAGAATCTCTGCTCTGGATAACAACACCGTTCACGGAGGGGGTGGCGAATAGAAACAAATATTTTGCATCAGGGGCCAGGCTTTCTCTTAACATCAAACCGACCTTCGACCAGACAGAAGTTCTTTTTATGCGCTCAATTTTAACTTCTAATCCATTGTGACCCGATAGGCTGGTATGGATATAGTTGAAACTGTCTCGTAGACCGCTGATATCTCCTTCATGGCAAAAAGCATGGTTCAAATGTTGAAGGGCAAAAGATTTTTGATCGTTTTGTAGACTATGATCATCGGATATGGTGGATTGAAACCACGCAGCATGTTGGCTAGGAGGAATCACATTAAGATCTTTAAAACTAATATTTGGACTATCATGCATATAATTCTCCAAAAGTATTGAAGAAATATATGCATGATAGGAATAGGAATTGAAAATGTTATCAATTTGAAATGGCAGTTGCTTTTTCAATTCTTTATCCTCCTATGATAGTTAATAAATAAGTAAGATAAATATATTGTAGTGGTATTACTATTCTAAATACAACCTTATAAATTATTGTTATCTGTATCCCCGATTGAAAGTATAACCTTTCTCTATCAAGTTAATGAATTGATCGATCACTGTTTCCTCACTAGTTTTGATCTCATTGAGATGATACAGGATACGATTCAATATTCGGTTGTTCATGGTCAGATTATATTTTAAAACGAGGTTCTTGACGATGATGGATTGCTCTAGAATGGAAGTAAACGTTTTCAAAATATCATCTGCCTGGCTCACATGATTATAATGAATCATATACTTGATTCGTTGTACCATCATATTTTTATGTTCCCATATTGTATGGAAAATCCGTATATCTATTTGTTTTTTGAGCATTTTAATGTCTTTTTGCAAGTATTGTAAAATAGGCTCATATACCGACATCCCGTAGATCCACCAGTCGTTTGGAGGATTCAGTGCCCGATAATGTAGAGAAGAGTTGGAGCTATAACGATATTCTTTTAATGATTGTATGACAAGCTGCAGGTCAAAAGGGTAGTGGAAGTCGTGATCAAATTCTAATACATAGATATATTCTCTGATGGGATTCGACTTATCGCACTGTTGGAACGCAGTGTTAAGCTCCTCAAAACCCACCTCATGTGTACCGAAAACTCGTTTGGAATTGTAACCCACAACAACTGCTTTTTGTTCTTGTCGATTGTACCCAATGATTAGCATCTCGTGAGGTAATGAATATTTTTTATTATAGGCTTGCTTGTCTGGTATGTAGTATTCGTCTATATACATGTAGATATAGCCATTCTTGTCTATAGAATTGCATATAAAATTTATTAAGTTCCCATCATATTTCTCAATAAAGCTATAATGGATTTTTTGAAACTGGATGAAGGGACAACTCAGAAATAGACGATCCCATTCAAAATAGGAATTGTAGAAGGTGAAAAACTTGCCCTCAGGAAAATTGCCGGAACATATGAGTTGAATGTAGTTGCTGAAAAACCAAGCTTCCGCATTCTGGTACTGCAGGGCAATGGCAAGTGGGTAAGCATTGCAAAGGTAGCCATAAATAGGGGGAACGGCTATAGGGAGAGTATGTTTATTCAATTGGACCACCTCCAGATAGATATTCTATACATTAAAAATTAGGTAAAAAATTTCTAAAGAAATCCTTTCGCATCATAATATACTAATAATACGTGAATGTAAACAGCTATAATGAAACCCATTTCATGAAACTTGTTTCTGATTAATTGAGAATATAAATTCTTGAAATAATCCTCAAGGTACTCATTCTTACTTGATAACAAAGATCCGATCTATGCATTTATCATCTAAAAATACATATTGTATCTAATTATACAAAAGAGTATTGTTTTTTAAAGAAAAAAATACTATATTAGTTCTCAATTCAATCATTTGGAGAAACCGACAATCCGTGAGGTGAGGATATGCCACTCGAACTATTGAAGTTTGTTACTACACGTCTTGAAAAATATTCCAATATTAGTTTGTATCTTGTTGGGAGTGCGGCCTATGAAGGATATAATCCAGACTGGAGTGACTTGGATATTGTAGTATTTTCTGAAGATAGAGATGTTGCTTTGTTGAAGGAATTGAATTTTATTATGGAGGAAGCAAATAGCAGATATAAAGGTGTAATGGCTGGGGGAGGGGACCAAATCCTCGATCTCATTCCTATTTTTAAGCAGGACTATCATGTAGTTACCGATTCTGAGTTTTATTTTGCTGAGAAGTATAGAATTATTGCTTTTACACTTGAAATTGTTATGCATGGTAAGTTGCTATACGGTCTAAATCGTATTGAATGGCTAAAGAATGCTTATTTTAAATTAAGTCGTGAAATGATTGGAAATGTTTTCTTGCAGAGCTGTTATGATCGTATTAATCTCTACCACAATATTTATGAACCCATTTCTAGCCATCGAGGTTCAATTAATCAGTATGCGCCGCATGGGAAATATAAAGTTATCCCGCTTTTATATATTCAATTGGTAAGAACACTACTTTTAGTGAAACACGGGATTCCAGTGAATAAGAGTGAAGCGGTTTTAAAGTTTCGATCGATATATCCTCATATTTTCCCGCAAATAGATTCAGCTTTTAAACTTAGAGAAGCTTGGAATTCTAATTTCAAGTTAGAGGAATTAACGTTCATAGCAGAGGGGCTTCCTCCTGTATTGGAATGGTTTATGGATCAAACCAAGCAGGATTGCGACCTTGATAACATGATTTTTTTACGCGGAAGAAAATCATGGCATTATCGTGATGGGGATAGAGAGCGCATTCGAAAATTTTTGAACGAAAATAAATTATCATACATACAAATAAATCCTTTTTTATATTTTGAGGAATCGAAAGAAATTGTATTTTTGGAATTGAAAAATGAAATTATTGCTTTGGCATTGCTAGAATACGGAACCAGCGATTTGCAAGTTCATACGATTAAATCTTTATCTCCAGCGGGCTACCAAGTACTTGATTATTATCTTTATCACAGAGCAAACGAAAAAAATAAGAAACTCACTCTAAATACTTGTCCGTTTACACATGAGTATGCTGTTTATCTAAAGTGGATTAATAAAAATCAAAAGGTTACTTGAACTAAATATGGAGTTGATGAAATGAGAAAAATTCCTGCATTAAAGGACATTGAGGCAGTATTTATTGATAGAGACGGAACAATTGGAGGTACAGGACATTTTATACATCCTCGGGAATTTACTCCTTTCCCATTTGCTGAAACTGCAATTAAGCTTTTGAAAGAACATAATATAAAGATATTTGCTTTTACTAATCAGCATCGTATCTCCACAGGCAGGGCCTCGATTGGTGATTTTGAAAATGAATTTAGAAGTATGGGGTTTGATGGCGAATATATTTGCCCACACGGGCAGCAGGAGGCATGTCATTGTAAAAAGCCTTCCGCTGGTATGTTATATCAAGCAGCAGAAAACTTTCAACTCAATTTGAATTATTGTATTGTCATCGGAGATGTTGGATCAACCGACATGCTAGCTGCTCACGCAGCTGGCTGCAGTAAAATACTTGTGAGAACAGGTTGGGGAGAAGAGTCTTTAAATGCTTACAGAACAGCATGGCTGGAAACGGAACCGGACTACATTGCAGATAACCTTTTAGAAGCGGTGAAGTATATCGTTCATGATTGACGTTCTAGTTTTATTCGGATAATAAGGATGGGTGTTTGAAATGTTTGTCGTTACTGGAGGAGCGGGATTTATTGGAAGCAATCTTGTTAAAGGTTTGAATGAAGCGGGTTATGAAAATATATTAATTGTGGATTGGCTTGAAAGCGGTAATAAGTACAAAAACCTAAACTCATTGAAATTTTGTGATGTTATTGATCCGGATCAATTTAGAGAAAAAATAATTCGGAATGATTTATTGCATATACAAGGCATTTTCCATCAAGGAGCATGTGCAAATACGCTTGAAACCAATGCAGTTTAAATTGAGGTTTGCGGGCAAATGAATTATAATTCTCGTTATTGATAATAGTTATCAATAATTATAAATGCGACATAAGATTCTACATAAAAAGGGGCTTATCACTTGACTGTCATGCTTAATGCGGAAGAGCATATCCAGCTATGGAATGCTGCTGCTATCAAGGTGATCGACGTAAGGCACTTCAGCATGATGCATGGCGAGGAGTTGCGGTCGTACCTCTTTCCGTCAAGTGTCTTCCTATATGCCATTCGCGGCGAGGCTCAGGTGCTGCTGGACGGGATCGAACATTCCGCGAAGCGCTTCCATCTATGGCACGGTGGAAAAGGGACCTGTCTGGATATTTTTCCAACGGAAGCGGAGTTTGAATATTATTTAATCTTCTATAAAGCAACGATTCCATCGACTGGCAGGCGGGAAATCTTGCAGCTCATGGAGCGGTATAATCCGTTTCAACTGCAATATGGTTTGGCTCCACTGCATGCTGCTGTTTTATTTGACAAGGTGGATACAATGCTGAAAGAATGGCAGAGCTCGCGCGCGTTAGAAAAATTTCATGTTAAAACGTTGTTTTATCAATTTGTTTATGAACTGCTATGGCAGCTGGAGCATCAGCAAATTGGCATGAAAAGACCTGATCTTGCAGCTCAGGTCGTTCGCTATATTCAGGAGCATTACCATGAGCCTGTAACCCGCGAATCGATCGCGCAGATTTTTCACTACAGCGTCCCCTATGTATCCAGACAATTTAGACAGGAAACGGGGATAAGCATGATTGATTATGTGATAAGAGAGCGTGTTAACAAAGCCATGGAATACCTGCAGAAAACAGATATGACTGTGCAAGAGGCATCTGCCGGTGTCGGCTATGACGATGTATCCTATTTCACGAGAATTTTCAAAAAACATACCGGGATGACTCCCAAGCAATTCAAGGATCAGGATAAAGCAAAGAAAGCAGGGTTCGATTATCCTATCATTAGGGTTGGATCGTCCCTTTTCCCGCGCAGACTGCAACGTTATATTGGTAGTGGATATGAGAACCATTATCGATATAAAAGAGAGGGAGATTTATCGATGTACAGACACAAATCATCTATGGGGGTCACTTTACTATTATGCCTTACGCTGTTACTTAGCGCGTGCTCAGGAACAGGCAGCTCTAATAATGGACCAGTTGCGTCATCTACACCAGCAGCAACGACAGATGGAAGCACTCAAGTGCAGGCCTCAGCATCTAACGGTGGTGCAGCGAGCGCAGGGGAAATGGTGACTTATTCGGCAGTGAATGGCGAAGTTAAAATTCCCAAAAATCCGCAGCGTGTCGTTATTATAGCGGGCGCCTTTGTTGGCCATTTGCTGGCACTCGGCATTAAGCCGGTTGGTGCGGGAGAAGAGGCTTTTAACAGCTATACGGAAGGAAAGCTGGATGGGGTCGAAAGTATAGGCGATGGGATTGCGTATGAAAAGATTTTAGAGCTGCAGCCGGATCTCATTATCGTATGGAACGACCCAGCTGTTCTCGACAAGCTGAACCAGATTGCTCCGACGGTAGTTGTCGATTATGGCGTGCCTGTAAGGCAGCAGCTGCTGGAATTCGGGAAAATGACGGGCCGGGAGGAGCAGGCAAATGCCTGGATTACGGCTTGGGATAAAAAGATAGCCGATTATAAGCCGAAGGTGCAAGCGGCTGTGGGTGACAAAACCGTTGCTATCTTTGACTCTGGCAGCGCTAAAGAGTTTTATGCATACGGCAATAAGCTGGGAAGAGGCGGCGAGATTATTTATGGCGAGTTCCAGTTGAAGGCGCCGCCTATTATTCAGAAGGAAGCGATCGACAGTGGTACAGGCTGGGCGAAGCTGTCTTTGGAGCTGCTGCCCGAATATGCAGGAGATTATATTTTGATAAGCGAGTGGACGGGCAAGGAAAATCCAGAGGCTGTTTTTGAAGGTAGCATCTGGGAGCAGCTGGACGCAGTCAAAAACAATCGCGTATTCCGCGAAGAAGGAAGAGGCTTTATGTTCAGCGACCCTGTGTCTTTGGACGCTCAGTTGGAGTTTGTTGTGAAGAGCTTTATTGGGAAATGATTGGTGTTTGACAGGGAGAAGCCAGAACCGTGAGTATGCGGTTCTGGCTTTTTTATCCCATATTCTATATTATTTTTAAAATCGGTATGGAGTTGTGGGGCTATAACCTTTATAATTTGACGAGAATACTTTAATAAAGGAATAGGTGTTATTGATGAGCATATTAAATGTAGAGCGGCTGAGCCACGGTTTCGGAGACCGGGCAATTTTCAGCGATGTATCATTCCGCCTTCTGAAGGGCGAGCATATCGGTCTGATTGGTGCCAATGGTGAAGGGAAGTCCACCTTTATGAACATCATCACAGGCAAGCTTCAGCCGGACGATGGTAAAGTTGAGTGGGCAAGACGCATGCGGACGGGCTATCTGGATCAGCACGCTGTGCTGACAAAGGGACAGTCCATGCGCGATGTTCTGCGCGGTGCGTTCCAATATCTGTTCGATATGGAGCAGGAAATGAACGATATGTATGGCAGAATGGGTGATGTTTCTCCAGAAGAGCTGGAGCAGCTGCTGGAGGATGTCGGAACGATTCAGGACACGCTAACGAATCAGGATTTTTATATGATCGATGCCAAAATCGATGAAACGGCTCGCGGTCTTGGACTTACGGATATCGGTTTAGACAAGGATGTTCATGATCTCAGTGGAGGTCAGCGCACCAAGGTACTGCTGGCCAAATTGCTGCTAGAGAAACCGGATATCCTATTGCTTGACGAGCCTACGAATTATCTCGACGAGCAGCATATCGTATGGCTTACCCGATATTTACAGGAATACGAAAATGCCTTTATTTTAATCTCGCATGATATTCCGTTCTTGAACAGCGTCATTAACCTGATCTACCATATGGAAAATCAGTCGTTGTCGCGCTATGTGGGGGATTATGAGTATTTCCAGCAGGTGTACGAGGCGAAAAAGCACCAGCTTGAATCTGCTTTTAAACGGCAGCAGCAGGAAATCTCGGAATTGAAGGACTTCGTTGCACGCAACAAGGCCAGCGTGGCTACGCGTAATATGGCGATGTCTAGGCAGAAAAAGCTCGATAAGATGGACGTTATAGAACTCGCTAGGGAAAAACCAAAGCCTCAGTTCAACTTCAAGCCGGCGCGCACTTCCGGCAAGGTTATTTTTGAAACGAAGGATCTCGTCATCGGCTATGATTCACCACTGTCGAGACCGTTGAATCTGAGCATGGAGCGGGGACAAAAAATAGCGTTGGTCGGTTCGAACGGGATTGGTAAAACAACGCTGCTGCGCAGTATTCTCGGCCAAATACCAGCGATTTCAGGCTCAGCAAGGCTAGGGGATCTGCTGGAAATCGGCTATTTTGAGCAGGAAATGAAGGAAACGAACAACAACACCTGTATCGAAGAAGTTTGGAAGGAGTTCCCGTCCTTTACACAGTTTGAAATACGGGCGGCTCTTGCCAAATGCGGCCTGACAACCAAGCACATCGAGAGCAAAATCGTGGTGCTAAGCGGGGGAGAGAAAGCCAAAGTCCGCTTGTGCAAGCTGATCAACCACGAGACGAATCTGCTCGTGCTGGATGAGCCGACCAACCATCTCGACGTGGATGCAAAGGATGAGCTGCAGCGTGCACTGAAAGCATATAAGGGAAGCATTTTGCTGATTTCCCATGAACCCGAATTTTACCGCGATATTGTGACGGATACGTGGAACTGCGAAGATTGGACAACGAAAGTATTTTAATGGTAAAACAGGAATACAGGGCTGCCCTCATAGAGGCGGCCTTTTTTTACTGGAGGAATGAACCATTTATACGATGAATCCGAGCTTGAAACGAAGCTATCGAAAGGAATGAGGGAGATGAAACACCCTTTTCATCTGAAAGCGGTATGGAATGGTGGGCGTAACAGTGAAGGACATATCAATGCCGGCGGGTTAAAAACGATCATTTCGATTCCGCAGGAGATGGGCGGGCCAGGAACCGGCACTAACCCTGACGAAATGCTTTTGGGGGCAGCAGCGACCTGTTATTTGATTACCCTTGCAGCGATGCTCGAGCGTTCGGATATTACACCGCAGGAGCTGACTCTGGAGTCTGAAGCGATTGTAGATGTAACGAATAATGTGTTTACATACGAACGGATTGTACACAAACCGCGAATTGTGCTAGAGGTGGATACATCCGAGGCAGAACGGATGAAGGTAGAGCGGCTGGCACATCGGGCAGAAGAGTCCTGTATGATCTCGAGAGCTGTTGCAGGCAATGTCTTGATAGAGACGCAGCCTAGTATTGTGATAATAGGGGTTAATGCGGTGTAATGTGCTGTATTTGTCAAAGGGGATTGAAAGACAAACGGAATCATAGGGGTGTAGCTAGTTTTTGATTTACAGGTACCTTCCATTGAGAGGATGTTTGCGTGAATCAATTATTCAAAGAACCTTCTGCTGGTATGTTGGCGGGAGTTTTTTGTTTGAAATATAGGTTCGATTGATAATAAAGGCGATCATTCCTTCGGGGATGATCGCCTTTGTTCGAATCGAAGACTAAAGTTCTTTCCAGTAAAAAATGGATATCCTATATATGTTACGACTTCTGATAGCTGCGGCGGAAGGCGCCGGGTGTGAGCCGTTCCAGCTTCTTGAAGATTGCTCCATAATAGCTGGCAGATTCGAAGCCGACTTGATGAGCAATATCCTGCATCCCACGCTGCACATTGTCGAGCAGCAGTTCCTTGCTCTTGTTGACCCTTACCTGATTGACATAGCTGATGGGACGAATGCCTGTCGTCTTCTTGAACAAATGGCAGAAATATTCCGGTGTAACGCACATCAGTCCGGCGAGCGTCTGCAAAGTAATCTCTTCGGCATAATGCTGGTCAATATAGTCCAGGACCGGCTTTAACCGCTCATACTGCTGCCCGACAGTATCGCTGCCCTCGACAGAGACGCGCTGAATAATCTCCGTCAATAAGGTATAGAGGATGGCGGAGCAGGCGTAATTGCTTAACGTTTGCTCTTGCGGCGTAAGAGCAGCTTGCAGCAGCTCCCGCATTCGGGATAGAAGGTATTCGGGCGATGCGAGCGTGAATACGCATGTGTCTACAATGCCGACTGTTTCAAACAAGCCCGCTGACCCGCTGCCATCGAAGATGATCCAATCGACTTTCCAGCTCCCCGATAAAGCATAGTATTCGTGCTGCTGGCCGGGGAACAGCAGCATGCCCATGCCTGGCTTGACGATGTGCTCCGTTTCACTTAACTTGAGCTTGCCCTCGCCACTGCGGCATTGAATCCACTGATAGTCCAGGATACCTGGGTCTCGGCGTATATGCTCCTGTTCATGATGCAGACCGATGCCAAGCAAATAAAAAGGGAGCAGCTTGTCTCGGGCGGATAGTACCGGGAAAGCACGATTAGGGTGAGGCATGTCACCAATCCTCCTATTTTCTTAATATTATTATATCGTATTAATTATTTAAGATATTCACTCCAATTAATATATCATATAATCGCAATATATTGATAATAAAGGAGATCTCAGGATGGCGATTAAGATTGGAATTGATTATTATCCAGAGCAATGGGCTCCCGAGCTATGGGAGAAGGATGCAGCGCTTATGCAAGAGACGGGTGTTGCTGTTGTACGAATGGCGGAGTTCGCCTGGAGCCGAATGGAACCGAACGAGGGTGATTATCGGTTTGAATGGTTGGATGCGGCTATAGAAGTATTTGCCGCGCGCGGCATGGAGATCGTCTTATGCACACCTACCAATACCCCGCCCAACTGGATGACAACCCGTTATTCAGATGTATTGCCAATGGATGAGCACCGTCAAATAATCCGGAAGGGTGTGCGTGGACATCGTTGCAACAACAGCTATTCCTTGAGAATGCTGGGCTCCAAATTTGTGGAAGCGATGTCACTGCGCTATGCGAAGCATCCAGCCGTCATTGGCTGGCAAATCGATAACGAGATGCACTACCAAGAATGCCATTGCGATACGTGCAATCGTTCATTTGTCGCTTGGCTGCAGAAGCGTTATTCCAGTCTGGAAGAGTTGAACCGGGAGTGGGGTACGGTCGTCTGGAGCGGGGAGTACAGCAGTTGGGCCGAGGTAACGACGCCGCTCGGTACCAGCAAGCCGATGAATCCTTCCTATCTACTGGAGTACAAGCGGTTCTGCTCGGACAGCGTAGGCTATCTGTTGGGATGGCAGCTTGAAATTCTACGCAGCAACTGTCCAGGCCAATTTGTTACGCATAACATGTGGCAATACCCGAATAACCTGGACTATTATGATCTCTACAAAGAGCTGGACTTCGCCTCTGTCGATTATTATCCGAATGAGCTGTATCGCGATTATGGCGATCGGTTTCCGAGGAACGGAGCGCTGACGCTGGACTTGGTTCGCGGCATCAAGCGCCGCAATTTCTGGGTAATGGAGCAGCTGAGCGGAGCGCAGGGTGCCTGGATGCCGATTCAGCGCACTCCTTATCCTGGACTGATCCGGGCCCGTTCCTGGCAGACAATCGCCCGCGGCGCCGATATGGTCGTCCATTTCCGCTGGCGGAGTGCTGCCGTCGGAGCCGAACAGTTCTGGCACGGGCTTATCGACCATAGCAATGTTCCTGGACGCAGGTTCAGGGAGTTCGCGGAGCTTACCTGCGAGGTGAACCGGCTAGGAGAACGGCTGGCCGGCTCAACAATCGTTACCCAGGTTGCGATTCTACATTCGCATGATCAGCATACGGCGCTTTCCCTTCAGGCACAAGCGGAGGGGGGAATGCACTATATCGACAACCTGTCCTCAATGCATAATGCATTTCTGAAAATGGGCGTCGGTACGGACGTTATCAACTGGACCGAGGAGCTCGATGGCTACAAGCTGGTCATTGTCCCTTCCCTCTTTCTGTTAAGTGAAGAAGCAGCGCAGCGGCTGGAGCGATTCGCAGCCGGGGGCGGCACAGTCGTCCTCTCCAATCGGACAGGCGTGAAGAACATGAGGAATGTATGTGAGATGCTGCCTCTGCCGGGGCTGCTGGCGGAAGCGGCGGGTGTTGTCGTTAGTGAATATGATGCAATTGGCAACAGCGAGCACCGGATTCGGAACGCGGAGGGCCAGACATTCGCTGCGAAGCAATGGTGCGATCTGCTGGAACTGCGAGGAGCGGAACCGATTGCCTGGTATGACAACGACTTTTACGAGGGGGTGCCGGCGATTACTGTCAATAAGCTTGGTGAAGGTGAAGTATATTATGTCGGCACTTGGCCGGAGCCATCGTATTTCTATCAGCTGTTCGAAGGCATATTAAAGGAAAAGGACTTGGCGCCTAAGCTCCAGTTACCGGAAGGTGTCGAGCTATCGATTCGCACAAAGGGGGAGGAAAGCTTCCTGTTTCTGATCAACTTGACGAACGAGGAACGTGAGGTTACGCTTGACGCTCCCTATCGCAGCTTGTTAACCAGCGAGAAATTGGAGCAGAAAATGACGCTCCCAGCTCTAGGAGTAGATATTCTAACTTTATAAGATCAGCGGGTTGCATCTTAAAACCATATTTATTTTGTGGAGATTAACTTTTAATGGATAGTGCGAGAGGAGTATTTTATATGGGCATCATTGTTCAAGAGAATAGGGGGATATTTCACCTGCAGTCCACCGGAATGAGTTATCTTATTCAAATCGTGGACGGATATCCTATTCATGTATATTGGGGAGACAAAATGAAGCATCGCGAATCCATGACGGATTTATTAATTCACACTCCCGAGAAGGCCGGATTGGATCGCTTGCTGCAAGAATACCCTCAATATGGGAGCGGGGACTTTCGCAACCCGGCTTATCAAGTAGAACTTGAGGATGGAACTAGAATTACGGAGTTAAAGTACGCAAGATACAAGCTCATTAAGGGAAAACCGTTGTTAGCTGGACTTCCGGCCGTTTATGTAGAGAATGAAGACGAAGCAGAGACATTGGAGCTGGAACTGAAGGATGCTTATTCGGGTCTAAAAGTTGTCCTTATCTATACGATCTTCGCTGATCGAAATGTCATCGTCCGTTCTGCACGTTTGAGCAATGAGGGGGGCAAGAAGCTTCGGCTACTCCGTGCTCTAAGCGCAAGTGTGGACTTCGGTGGCAAAGGAAACTTGGAGATCATCTATCTTTCCGGAGCCTGGGCTCGGGAAGGCAATATTACCCGTAGAGCGCTTCATCAAGGTGAGACCCGAATCGACAGTAAGAGAGGAATGAGCAGCCATCAATTAAACCCATTTTCTGCGTTAGTCACACCGGAAACGACTGAGCACAATGGTGAAGCTTACGGCTTCAGTCTGGTGTACAGCGGCGGATTTGAAGCGGTAGCAGAAGTGGATTCATTTGGCTCTACGCGAATTAGTATGGGAATAAACTCCTTTGATTTTACATGGCTGCTAAATCCAGATGAGAGCTTCACATCGCCGGAAGTTATTATGGTTTTCTCCAAGCAAGGATTAGGAGAGATGTCGCGTACTTATCATCGTTTATATCGTACAAGGCTATGCCGAGGGAAATACCGGGATGAAGAACGGCCAGTTCTAGTCAACAACTGGGAAGCTACTTATTTTAATTTTAATGCCGATAAGTTGGTATCAATAGCAGATGAGGGTGCAAAGCTAGGAATAGAGCTGTTTGTTTTGGATGACGGCTGGTTCGGGAAACGGGATTCCGACAATTCGTCACTTGGAGATTGGTACGAGGATCGCCGGAAACTGCCTGACGGACTTTCGGCCGTGGCGGAACGCATTAATGGGCTAGGGATTAAATTCGGACTCTGGTTTGAGCCCGAGATGATCTCGCCGGACAGCGATCTTTACCGAAAGCATCCGGACTGGTGTCTTCATGTTCCTGAGCGCAGGCGCAGCGAAGCAAGATGGCAGCTCGTGCTGGATTATACTCGCAAGGAAGTTCGAGATTACATTTACGATTCCCTTTCAGCGATCTTCTCAAGCGTGCCTGTCTCTTATGTAAAATGGGACATGAACCGTGCTCTGACGGAAATCGGTTCCGCAATGTTGCCGCCTGAACGTCAATCGGAGACGGCCCATCGCTATGTTCTAGGATTGTACGAGCTGTTGGAACGCATCACCACGGCATATCCGGATATTCTGTTTGAGAGCTGCTCAAGCGGAGGGGGCCGTTTCGATCCCGGAATGCTCTACTACATGCCTCAAACTTGGACAAGCGATAATACGGATGCTGTAGAACGGTTAAAAATACAATATGGTATCAGCCTTGTTTACCCTATAAGCGCAATTGGAGCGCATGTATCAGCCGTTCCGAATCATCAAGTCGGCCGGATAACGCCACTTGATTTTCGAGGGAACGTCGCCATGTCCGGGAACTTTGGATATGAGCTTGATCTAACCAAATTCAGTGATGAAGAAAAAGAGATTGTCAAAAACCAAGTCAAATCCTATAAGCAGATTCGCGGATTAGTTCAGAAGGGCGACTTGTATCGCCTAAAGAGTCCGTTTGAAGGGAACGAATCGGCTTGGATGTTTGTATCCGAAGACAAAGAGGAAGCCGTTGTGTACTATTTCCAAGTGATGGCCGTGCCGAACGCACCGCGAAAAACCTTGCGGCTAGATGGGCTTAACCCGGAACTTGATTACGAAGTTTGGTCAAGTGATCGTGGGGAAGAGTCTAGCTATTATGGGGGAGACAGGCTCATGCAGTTGGGACTGCATCTTGCTAATCTGCAGAAAGATTATGAAAGTGGATGGTTCAGACTTAAAGCAGTTAAGGCATCCAATACGTAATCCCTATGGAATAAAAACTAGTAACAAAACAATTTTTCTAGTAGTCAGCGATAGAGAATATTCTATGCTGACTTCTTTAGTATCGATAGGTTACTTGTTCAGCTTATTATAAAATAGTTTGGAAACGAATACCAATTATCCCGATTTAGTTATGATTGATAATATAGGTAAATACATCGGAAAACTAAGTGTTTAGAGAA
>NZ_JBPULM010000047.1:0-117215 GCF_055814915.1 Paenibacillus sp. R-74696 | reverse complement strand
GACACGCAAGGAGGCAGCGCGGTAGCGGAAGCGACCGGAGTAAGCGCCGGAGCGAAGATCGCGAAGCCGACGGACCCGACGAGGGTGGGGTATACGTTCGAGGGCTGGTACGGTGAAGCAAGCTATACGACGCTATGGAGCTTCGGCACGGGTACGGTGAGCGGCAATATGACGCTGTATGCGAAATGGGCGGCGATTCCGGCGAGCAACAACGCGAATCTGATTGCGCTTAGCTTGTCGAATGGAAGTTTGAATCCGGCGTTTGTGTCGGACACAACGAGCTATGCGGCGAGCTTGGCGAATGGTGTTAGCAGCCTGAAAGTTAAGCCGACGGCGGCGGATAGCAAGGCTGCAGTGACGGTAAACGGTAAGGCCGTGGAGAGCGGAACGGCTTCGGAAGCGATCAGCCTGAGCGTGGGAAGCAACACGATCACGGTGGCAGTGACTGCGCAGGATGGCACGACAACAAGAACATATAAACTGATCGTGCAAAGAGCGGCAGTCTCGATGGTTAATTCAGCAACACCGATACTGGTAACGCCAGGCATACCAGTATCTATTGAAGTTCCCTTAGGCATAACGGATGCCAATGTTGCCGTCTCTCCGGTACCGGTGGGATCAAACAAAGAAGCGACTCTGCCACTAGTAGACGTAAAAGCGGCTACTTCATTGGGCAATGTGAGCGTTGCAATTCCGGAAGGAACGAAAATTACGGCTCCCGCGAGCTGGGACGGGACAATAAAACTACCGGTCGTACTGAGCACTAGCAGCGTATTGGTTAATAATGCCGAAGTAAACGCCGTCATTGAAGTAGGTTCCTCGGACGTATCATTGACCTTCGATCATGCGGTGCGTTTATTAATCCCGAACATGGGGGGGAAATCGGTCGGGTTTGTAATCGGTGGCGTGTTTACGCCGATCACAGGCACGATTTCGGCGGACACCCAAGCTGCGGCAGACAGTGAAATAGCAGCCGGAGGCGAAGCTAAAATCACCGTTGGCAGCGACATTGTCATTTGGACGAAACACTTCACGAAATTTGTGGCCTATACACCAGTTACGATTACACCGGATACACCTCCTACTGCTGGCAGTGATGGAGGCAGCGCACCATCCAATCGTTTTACGGTTGGCGCATTCTTCAGTGCCGAGTTCACTCTTGGCGACGTTAAGTTTTCAATTCCGGAAGGGGCTACGGACAAAACCATTCATGTAACCGTGGACAAAGTGGCCGATATCTCAAAATTGCCTAAAGATGTTTCCCTTCAATGGATTGGGGATGTTTACGAAGTAAAGAAAAACAGCGATGGAGAATTTATAAAGCCAGTTACGATAGTACTTACTTTTGACAAGTCAAAGGTAGACTTCAACAAGAGTGAAGCAGCAGTCTATTGGCTAAATGAACAAACGAACAAATGGGTGGTACTGGACAATGCGAAGGTGGATCAAGCGAGCGCCACCGTATCCGGTTCTGTCACCCATTTCGGGAAGTTTGCCGTTCTCGTTTCGGAACGAGTTCAGATCCCCTCACCGTCGACAAGCGAAACAATCTTGACCGATATTAAGGGCCACTGGGCAGAAGCTAATATTCGAGATTTAGTTCAAACAGGGGCAATCAACGGATACACGGATAGGACCTTTAAACCAAATGACTCTATTACAAGAGCTGAGTTCGTCTCCATCTTGGTAAAGGCTCTCCGGTTGACAGCGCCAGATAGCAGCGCCTTTGACGATACAACCGACCATTGGGCTAAGGATTTGATTGGTACGGCCGCAGCTTTGGGTATTGTGTCTGGTTTTGAAGATCATACCTTCCGTCCGAACGATCTGATTACTCGTGAGCAAATGGCGGTGATGGTAGTCCGCGCGTTGAAGCTGGATGTTTCAAGTAAGTCCGTCAGCTTTTTGGACAATTCGGATGTTTCCAGTTGGGCAACGGAAGCTATAGCTGCTGCAGCCGAAAACGGGTTAATTAACGGTTATGAGGATGGTACTTTTAGGGCGAAAATCAATACCACTCGTGCAGAGGCTGCTGTCGTCATGCTTAAAGCGATAGCTCTTCATAAATAAGATCATAGAATGGCACCCGATTGGGTGCTTTTCTATTTCGCCGAAAGTCGGGTTCAAGGGAGCTCGTTAACTCTAAATGGATAATGATATTATAATCTTATCTTGCGCGCCAGCCTAGCATGCAACTTTTTCCTCAAGGGATAGGATGGATACAAATCGATTGAAGCTGGTTGTAAACAGTGTTACTCTAACAACGGTAAACACAAAATCTACGGTTTGCAATACATCTAATAAAAGTCTCTATTTCAGTTATAAAGAGAGGAAACATTATGATAAAAGTTGAAAACTTATCCTTCTCATTTCCGCAAAGGAACTATATAAAAACATTTCCTTTACGCTTGAAGAGGCGCAACATTGCGCTTTTATCGGAACAAGCGGCAATGGAAAAAGTTCATTGATAGACATACTGATGGATCCGAAAAGATACCTGTTCGAGGGCAAGCTGGGGTGGCATTCAGGCGTGGTCGAGGCGTAGAAGAGGCGTAGCAGCGTACGCCACGGCGTAGGCTACGGCGTAAGCCGCAGGTCCTCGTGGGCAAGGCGGGGGAGCAAATGGCGTAAAAAGCGTTAACTCTGAATACATGCCTTTTTGAAGCTATGTATGCTTGGATATATTTTTTTTAGATATACATATTTATATTTACTCTTTTTACTCCTTTACGCGCTTCTTTCTGGTGTGGTCTCTAGGGTATCTGTATGTTTTACTCTTGGTGCTTGGGGTAAGGGCATTGTATTTCAAGTCATTTTGGTTGGCTGTCGGTTTATGTTGGGTTCTGCCTCCTGTTCTGCTGCTTACTGTTTGCCAGTCCACTTGGTTGTCGTGGGGCCGTATTTTCTGTTGTCTTACGTTCTCTTACGCTGGTCGGCTGCTTGAAGCTTTGCAAGCTCCACTCATGTTTGGGGCTGGACCGTCATGCGCCGCTAACGCCTCTCGCTCTCCGAACCAATGGCGCTGGGTGCCAAAAGCAGAGCTTTTCGGCTGCGCAGCGGAAATAACGTCTCATTATCGTCAGCGTCAACGTCGCAATGAAGTCAACGATTCAAAGTGGCTCTGCACATGCCGTGACTTTGCTCCTGCCACCACTTCCAGTGCATAACCGACAGCTGGAGTGATTGGAGCTCTGACGCTAGTAACTCTGTAGTCACTGGGGAAGAGGAAGGACAAAAGGATGTATAATAGTGGTTTATTGTTGGATACATCGCCATGTGGGCCGAGTGCCTTGGGCGATGTATTTTTATACTCGAAGTCAACACGGAGTCAACGCTCGCCCTCTGAATCTTTTTTCGCGAAACTTCATGCACCGCATCAATTTATATGTACTTTAATGCACCGCTGTACGACCTTCTGCTTACAAAAAAAAGGCCGCTAGTCTTCCAATTTAGAGTGGCAGTAAAGACCTATTTGTATAAAAATATTCCCTAAGCGCTATCTTACGTCGTGAAGGGAAGGAGCTAACAATCTTTCAACATTGCAAACAAATCAACAGAAAGTCAACAAGTACATTTAATAGATTTTGAAGTTTTAAATATAAAACTTATGGATGAAAGTTCTCACAATTTTTGTCGAAATCTATCATTAAGGCTTAAATAGGTTTGATATCATGGAACGAAAAAGTTATGTGAACCAAAGGAATCATACAATATAGATATTCCCATTAAACCATTTCAACAATGGGTATAATAATTATTTTGAGCTTTTCAACGTATGGGTTATAATTAAATATAATTCTAGAATAAGGATGGGAGGTACCTAATGCTTAGAGGATTTGGAGTTGAGAATTTTAAGGCATTTAAAGAATATAACGGTATGGAGTTTAAGAAAATTAATGTTTTGTTGGGTCCGAATAGTTCAGGTAAATCAAGTTATTTAAAAGGTCTTATGACTATATTTAATTCGCTTAACAATAAAGAATCGGAACCTGCTGTTCACTTGAATGATCAGATTGGTGGGTTTCGCAGCATAGTGTTTGGGAAATTGAACGGACATATAAAGTTTTCTTTTAAGATGAGTAATGAAATAGATGATGATGCATCCGAGTGGCTAGCCTCAACAATATTAAAAGAAAGTATTTCTGAAAGTGGTTCTCTCTTCTTAGCGGCAGTGATTAGGTTTGAGAAATTTGAAGAGAGTTCTCTTAGTGCAACTAAGTATAAAGACTATATTATAAATTATTACAAGAAGTATAGAGAAGGCCCGATAACTGAGATTGTTGTGACCTTAAAAGAGACTCCCAAAAAACCAAATGTTATCCATAGTTTCAAAGTTGAAATGAGTAACGGGGACGAATTTAGTATTTTCATGAGAATTAATTCGTATTATGTTGTATATAATGGTGTGGAAATAGATATTCCTAACATAGTAGAACCGTATAAATTTTATTTTAAATTAAACAGTAAAAAAACAGTCGGACTAGAAGATGAAACTTTATTATTACTCATGCAAGTAGAGTTTGCACTTAAAGAATTTGAGTATAAGATGAATTATTATATGAAAAACTTTATTCATATTGAACCATTTAGATATGAACCAACAAGATCGGAATTAGTTACTAATTTCAAGTTTAATTCTGTGGGACCAAAAGGTGAGAATACACTAAGTACAGTGATTGGTCTGAATGAGGATAGAGGCAGTAGTAATTCTAAGAGATTATTAAAGGAAAGGGTAAATCATTGGCTAGAGGAGTTTGATTTAGCACAAGCAGTAGATGTTGATGAATTGAAAAATAGTACATATTCATTAATCATTAAAAATAAGTTTACAGGACATTTAAGTAATATTGTTGATGTTGGAGTTGGAACATCGCAATTACTACCAATCATTATTGAATCTGTGATTTCTCCCAAAGGAAGTGTTCTATTAATTGAAGAACCAGAAACACATATTCATCCTAATGCACAGGCGAAGTTAGGGGAATTATTTGTTGATTGTGTAAAAAGTTACGAAAAAAGTTTTTTTATTGAGACCCATAGTATGTACTTGATAAGGCAGTTTCAAATAATGATTGCAAAAAAGGTAATAAATTCAGAAGATATCGGTATTTACTATTTTGATCAAACTGAAAATGGGAGTCATATAAAAAATATGGTTTTATCTAGTAATGGTCAATTTGAAGAAGAGTTTCCTAAAGGATTTTTTGACGTTCCTTTTCAGTTAACAAAAACATTCATGGAATCAATATAGTTGGGGATGGCTAATGAAACTACAACTCACTGTACATGGGGAATTATTAGAAGATTTGTTTCGGCCTAATGGAGAAGCAAAAAAGCTGATTACTGCTGGAAGATTAATAAACCATACACTTGTTGCAAGTAAAGAGCTATTAGAACTATGGGAAAAAGATATGCAAAAATGTGGATTGTTAGAGCTATATCAAAGCTGGTTATTTGATATAATGTCTTCAAGGGAACAATTTAAGAAAGTAGTTTTATCCGAAGTTGAAAAGACTGAATCTGTTTATAATGAAGTTGAAGATATTCTCATTAGAACAGCAAGAGAGTCTGATACAAAAATAGTTGTAGGTGATGTTTCTAGTACTAGCATGAGAGTGAATACAAATATTCAGTTTGTAAGTAAGAAAATCCTGTCTACCACCAAGAGACAACAAATAACAATGGAATATATTAAAGAACACTACAATCAATCCATACCGCTAAAAAGATATATATTTGATATGTTCGAAACACCTATTTCATTAGAAGTTAGTAAAGATTCCTCTTCAGATAATCTTGCGAAATATTTATCTGAGTTTTATGACACTAAGATGCTTATTATTCAAGATGTGTATCTTGCTGATACGCAGCAGAATGAAACTAATTTCGAACAATATATTGTACCTTATATTGATATGTTATCTTGTAATGTTACTTTGATTATTTCTACTGAGACTGGGAGGAATAAAAAGAAGCAGTTGGAGGATAGGTATAAAGTAAACGTTAAATGTATACCTCAGAATAAGGATAAGTTACATGAAGGTTTTATAAAGACTTCGAAATTTAGAATTACTATTCCATATCGGCTATACTTATTTGGTTCAAAGGGAAAGAATAGTTCCGATTTTATTACTATTACAAAATGTTAATTGAAAGCATCATTGTGTCTCCCTAAGTGGGGCGTAATGATGCTTTTTGAATTTACTATAAAGATGACATGGGTGAGAAAGAATTAATCAGTTAAAGGAAGGGAACAATTAAAAAAGAAGGGTAATAAGAATAGTGTGTGCCTCTTTGGTATATGCTATAGAAAGCCTTATATGGATGGAGGGATTAAAATGATAGGAAAGAGTTATATCACGAAAGGTGAATTCAAAAGATTAAACTTATTCGTAGGTGAGAATGGCTCAGGAAGAAGTTCATTGATCCATGAATTGAAAGTTCTGTTTAATAACGAAGAAAAAATATTAGAACTTTTGGGGATTAATGAATTATTTACAATAAATAATCAAAAAAATGAAATCGAGAATGATTCAAAAAATTCAGTCCAATTTTGGGCCGATTACTTTGGTTATAATGCAAGTGATTTAATAAAACAAAATCCTCAAAGTTCTAGCCAAAAACAATTACTAAATATATTAGAGCAATTCTATGGCACACATAAAATACCTCTAGTATTCCTAGATGAACCTGAATTACATTTTCATCCCAATAAGCATGAAAAATTATCGGAATTAATTAATTATTTTTCGAAAAATAGTAATTTAGTTGTATTTGTTGTTACCAATAGTCCTTTTCTTGTTAAGTCTTTTCAGCTCATGATATATGCAAGACAAGTTTCATTAGGGGATTTGGGGATATATTATTTTCAAGAAAAAGATAGCCGTATAGAATTCAGAGAACTATTCATGAACGTAGATGGCCAATTCTTACATACATATCCGGATGATTTATTTGAAATATTTCATAAGATAAATCAAAAGTTCTATTCATAGGGGAATTTTCTTTTTTTGTGTGATATAAGGACTATAGTATTAATGCGGGGTGGTAAGAGATGTATATTAGGCATGCCCAGCATAGGTCGAGGCAAGAGAATACATGCTCTTGGAGCCGCCAAGCTCAGGGATCTACAAGCGATAGAAGCCTTTGGGCACACGCAGAGCCACATAACAGACATATATGCCGCTCAGTGCCACTCCACCCGAACATACATGCCCCAAGGTGTTTATTGCATACTAAAAATGCTGAAGATTGCAGCGTAAAAATGCTCAAGTAACGTGCAAAAAAAGGCACTTGCCAGCACCTCATTATTTCTCCTATCGTTAGGTTTGCGAGAACGCGACGAAGGAGACTGGAAGGATGCTGAAAATGCCTCAACAAGAGTATATCAAATTTTTACGTGAAGCAGAAGGCTGCTCGGTAAATGAGATTGCAAGACAGGTGGGCGTCCACTGGCGAAAGGCCAAACGCTATGCCGATCAGGACAATTGGAATGCCGAGTGGGGTAAACGGAAAAGCAGCAGCCCCGTGATGGGGCCGTTTATGGAGGTAGTCGATACGTGGCTAGAGGAAGACCAGTTGCTTCCACGCAAGCAACGTCACACCGGCGTCCGAATCTTTCAGCGACTGAAAGAGGAGTACGCATTTCCTGGCGGACAACGCACCGTCCTGGCCTACGTCAAGAAGCGAAAAAGCGACATGCAACTGGAACGTGCCAAAACCTATGAACGGTTAGAGCATCCTCCCGGAGAAGGCCAGGTTGACTTCACCACCATTCAGGTCAGCCGAGACCAGAAGTTGCTTACCTACAAACTGCTGGTGGTCTCTTTTCCTCACAGCAATGCGGCCTTTGTGTTCCCGACTCCGGCGGAGAACCAAGAATGTTTTTTGGAAGGGATGAAGCGATGCTTTGAACAGATGGGCGGCGTTCCTCGGCGCATCTGGTTCGACAATCTGTCAGTCGCCGTGGTTCACATCGAGAAGCACGGCGAGCGACAACTGACGGATGGCTTCCAGCGCTTTTGCGCCCACTACCGGATGGAGGCCGTATTTTGCAATCCCTACAGTGGCCATGAGAAAGGGCATGTAGAAAGCAAATGCGGCTATTTCAAGCGTAACTGGGCGGTGCCCCTTCCCGTTTATGAAAGCCACGAGCAACTGGCCGACTTCTTTGCCGAGCAGGCGAGACAAGACCAGGAACGCCCTCATTATGCCAAAGGAGAGCGAATAAGCGACCTGTGGGAAGCGGACCGACGCCATCTGCTCCAGTTGCCGGAAACCGGTTATGAGCCCTTCCGTATGAGCGCAGCGGTGGTCAACAAATACGGAAAAATCCGGGTCGAGGGAGCCGCGATTCCGCTGGTGGGACTGGTTTCACCCGGAAGGGAGGTGCTCATCCAGACGTTTTGGGATCGGCTCGTGATTCGAACTCAGGAGTAGCAACTCGTGCGGGAAGTGCCGCGTCCGTATACGGGAAGAACGGCTGAAATCCCGTGGACGCAGGTGTTTACGAATCTATTGCGCAAGCCTCGCAGCGTCACACATTCGCAGTTTGTTCGCATGCTGCCCGAGGCGATTCGGCAGTACGTGGGGGTGGCCGATCTGACCCTGCGAAAGGAGCGCCTACAAGCGCTGACCCACTGGTGCGGCGTATACCCGATGGAACAAATCCAGCGTGTGCTTGAGGAGGCGGGCGATGAAGCAACCGTTACTCAGTTGACGGCAGCACTGGGCTTAGAGCAAGCAAGCCGGGACATTCCGGCGACTTGGGCGGAGACGCTTTCTCCACCCGGGACTCAGTAAACCGAAACGCTTCAGCGTTATGACCGCTTGATGGGGGTGAACTGAAATGAGACCCGATCTGACGGAATTGTGCCGACAGCTCAGACTGGCCCATGTGGTGGAGTACGTCGTACAGCAGCAGGACGAACAAATGAACGAACTCGTCGAACGGCTGCTTGTGGCCGAGAAGGAAGGACGGCGCAGGGCCAAACTGGGTAAGCTCGTGCAGCAGGCGGGATTTCCCCACTTGAAGACGTTTGATGGGTATGTGGATGGCCATATTACCATATTACGTTTCCTGGTGGGCAAACGCTGGAAGGGCTAAGGGAGATGACCTGGCTGTCGCGCAGGGAGAATTTGCTGCTGATGGGCGCGGTGGGGACGGGTAACACCCACATGGCTACCGCACTCGGAGTGGAAGCATGCAGGCGAGGACAGGCTGTGTAATTTTACCGGGCCTCGGATCTGGTAGCGGTCCTGCAAGAAAAATTCGCGGTTGGCGCGCTCAGTCGCTTTCGGGAGAAGCTGAAGAAGGTAGATCTGCTCATCCTAGACGAGGTCGGCTATGTACCGTTTAGCCAAACGGGCTCGGAGCTGTTGTTTAACGTGATTGCCGATTGCTATGAACAGCAAAGCGTGATCGTAACTTCCAATCTGGAATTCGGCCAATGGACCTCGATTTTTTGGGACACCAAGCTTACGTCGGCCCTCGTCGATCGTCTGGTACACCATGCCCATATTCTCTCCTTCACCGGCGAGAGTCTTCGGCTCAAGCAAGCGATGGAACGTATTCCACAGTAAGGTTTTAGCTGGCAAGTGCACTTGGCACTTTTCGCAGCAAAACTCTGCATTTTTCACTTGCAAAAAACAACCCGCGGAACCCTGTCGCCACTGGCGACTATAGTAAGCGGATTTTGAATACAGCGCTATGTGGGCTGAGTGCCTGGGGCGATGTATTTTTTATGCTTGAAATCAACAAGGAGACCGCGTGCAGCCTAGACAGCACGCGGTCCTTCTCATGGAAGCACGTTGATTGGACTTGCTCTAAGAATAAGAGATGGGAGACCGCGCCGGACGTGGGTTGAAGAGCTGCAGCGGCCCAAATTTGCTAATTTGTTTAAACCATCATCCCGATATCATGCTGACCGACGATAAGCTTCACTGGCTCGAGGTAAACTCGCGTGAGCGTCGGTCGCGCGATGAGATCGATTTCGATATCCGTGATTTGATAACGAGCGATTTTGCCATCCCTTTTATCGTAAACGACATTGAATTCCTTCAATCCTACTTGTTGAATCAGAACGGAGGACCCGATCGACAAGGCAGCCGTTTCGAACTCCCCATGATCGAATAACACTTCCGAAATAATTTCATCGTTCATATCCACAATCGTGACCTGTTGGCAAAACTGGTATTGCATTCGCAGACATCTCCTTTAGGTGGTATTGATGCAGAATGAGTGGATTGGATGCCCCATGCCGCTCTTCTTACTTTATCGGATAAATCGGGCTGCCCGTATAGCGTGATTTTTATCAATTCTTTTTATTCTTCTAAGCGTGTTAGTATACTTTCAAAGTAATATGGTACTTTGACCACCAAGGGATAGGATACAAACCGGTTGAAGTTGGCTGTGAACAGTGTTACTCTAACAACGGTAAACTCAAGATATATAGCTTGCCATACACCTAGTAATAGTCACTATTTTAGTTTTAGAGAAAGGAAATACTTATGATAAAAGTTGATAACTTATCCTTCTCATTTCCGCAAAAAGAACTATATAAAAACATATCATTTACGCTTGAGGAGGCACAACATTGCGCTTTTATAGGAACAAGTGGCAATGGTAAAAGTACATTAATAGATATGTTAATGGATCCAGAAAGATATTTGTTCGAAGGCAAGTTAGTAATAGACCCGACTTGCAAGATTGGACACGTAAGTCAATTTCCACAAATCGACACAACGAAAGAAACAACCGTTTATGAATATTTAGGGGAAGAATTTATTAAGATACAAAATGAAATAACAGCTATTTGTACGGAGATGGAAACATCATCGGATATTGATTCCTTATTAGAAAAATATCAATTAGCTTTAGACGCATTGGAATTAATTGGCGGGGAGGATTTTGAAAGCAACCTTAATAAAAAACTTAATCTAGCAAACCTTATGAAGCTTAAAGATCTTAACGTATCTGACCTGAGCGGTGGGGAATTCAAGCTCATTCAAGTGATGAAGGAAATGCTTAGTAGTCCAGACTTAATGATTATGGACGAACCAGATGTATTTCTAGACTTTGAAAACCTAAATGCGCTTAAGAATCTTATTAATTCTCACAAGGGAATGCTGCTAGTTGTTACGCACAACCGATATCTTTTGAATCATTGCTTCAACAAAGTTATACACCTCGAAAACACAGAGATCCAAGAGTTTGATGGGCGTTATATGGATTATACCTTCTCATTACTTCAGACTAAAGTTGAGTTACAAGAGCTCAAAGTGGCTGAGGATGAAGAAATAGAGAGAAACGAGAATATCATTAATAATCTTAGAGCTATTGCAACTTATAATTCAGAAGCATCTAGAGGCAAAGCATTAAAAGCTAGAGTCAAGTTTCAAGAAAGATTGGAAGCACGTAGAATTAAAGCACCATTTGTTGATATTAAGCAACCGAATATTAGTTTTGGTATGGATAATGAAATGGAAGACGCCATTGTTGTAAATGTGAATAATTATAGTGTTGCCTTTGATGAATTGCTTTTAGACAATGTTGACTTTGAGATAAAATCTACGGACAAAGTAGCCATTATTGGTTCGAACGGTACCGGGAAAACGACTTTACTCCGAGATATTTTTAAAAATAATCATGAATCAATTGAAATAAATGCTGGTGTTAAAGTGGCTTATTTATCTCAAAATCAAGGCGAAGTGCTAAAGGTATCTAATACAATACTAGAAGAATTCATCGACGCTGGGTTTAAAACTTATGATGAAGTTAGAACGTATATTGCAAACTATGGTTTTGAAGGAGAAATCGTTAATCAAAAGATAGAATCTCTATCTGGTGGAGAAAAAAATATGCTGCAATTGGCTAAAGCTGCTGCCAGTAAAGCAAACGTATTGCTTCTTGATGAACCGACAAGCCACTTAGACATCTATTCCCAAATAGCACTGGAGAAAGCTATTGAAGGCTATAAAGGTGCGATTCTGATGATTTCTCATGATTTTTATTCAGTTGTAAATGGTATGGATTATGTTTTAATTATTGAGAATAAGACGATTAGGAAAATGACTATTAAAAAATTTAGACAGATGATTTATGCTAGTCATTTCGATAGGGACTATCTTGTAACGGAACAAAATAAAAGATTAGTTGAAATGAAAATAGAGTTGGCTTTAAAAGATACTGATTTTGAACTTGCAAAAGTATTGGTTGATGAGTTGGAAGAGCTGATTAAGTCGCTTTAAATTATAACCTTCTGATTACATTGAATACTCCACAAGAATTAGAAGAACATATTAGACATCTAGGTCGTTCACTATCAAGAACAAGAGCAGGTTATCGAAAAGATAGCCCGTTCTTTTTTTGTGTGAAAAATGAGAAAAAGAATTTGACAAGTAGGTGGGAATGTACAAAGGAAATTAAACTCGAAAGAAAAAGTTGCACTGTGGAACGGTTATGCAACTCCTGATGGCAATGTTCACTCTCTTTTTGCGATCAACCCAATTACGGAGCAATTCTAGCAAATGATAATATGCAATAAAGTTTCATGAATTTCAATGTAACTTGATAATGCTATCGGTTTACGGAAATAACGGGGAAAAAGATAAGAATATGGTACAATTTATTAAGATTAATTATAGCTTGTATATTAGAGAGGGGAAATTAACTTGCTGAAAAAGAAATGGGTAAGTACTGTAGGAATCGCATTATTAGCTTTAATGATGATCTCTGTGCATTATGTGCAGGCAGCTGGAATATCGTTGATCGTGAATGGAAGTTCAATAGAACAGAAGGTTCCTCCTGTCGTAAAGGATGGGAAGGTTCTTATTTCCGTTAAAAATGCTGCGGATATGTTTGAATCTAAGTATCGCTGGGACAATCAAACCAAGACATTGACGCTGTCTGATGACAAGTTTACCGTGTTATTCGTTCTTGAACGCGCATCGGCAATCGTTACTATCGGTACGGAGACTACGGAGGTAGCATTAGAGCAGTCGGCACAATTAGTGAATGGCAGCTTGATGGTTCCAGCTCGTTTCCTAGTGGAGTTATACGGAGGCAAGGTGGTGTGGGATCAGACGCTTCAAACATTACATATTACAATGGATGAAGCAATGGAGCCTGCTCTGCCTGGAGCTAAAGGCGACCAAGGCGACCAAGGCGATAAAGGTGACAAAGGTGAAACGGGGTCAACGGGGTCAACGGGAGCAACTGGGGCAGCAGGCGCCAAGGGTGATAAGGGAGACAACGGCGATCCAGGAGCAACGGGTGCAACAGGAACGGCAGGTGCCAAAGGTGATAAGGGAGATAAGGGAGATAAAGGCGATCCAGGTGCAGCAGGTCCAGTAGGCCCAGCGGGTCCGATAGGCGAGACGGGTTCTGCTGGTGCAACTGGACCAGCAGGGACTTCTTATACATCTGAAGGGTTTTCGGCTGCTGGTGCAACCACTGCAAATAGTAGTATGCAATTTACAAGTTGGAGTGTGGCTTCCCCACATTATTCGAGTCCTACGTTTAATGCTGCTACTGGGATATTTACGGCGCCGGAGACCGGCAAGTATGCCATAAATGCAACTGTTAACTATAATACAACTGCTGCACTCAGCGTAAGCCTAGGTAGCGGTGTCAACCCAATTTTCACCGTAAAGAAAAATGCCAACTCTGATTTAATAAAAGGTAACTTGCCTATTTTAAATGTTAATATGCCTTTAGTCTTAACTATGAGAGCCCTACTTGAGAGCGCAACGGTGACACTATCTGGTGATGTTCAGTTGCAAGCAGGCGATCAAGTTGGATTATATTATGAAGCTAACGGTCTTACCATTAATCTCAATATGGATGCGGTATGGTCGATTCATCGGTTGTCCTAAGACGAGGCTGTATGAGGAGAGGGCATACCTCTCAAAATAGAAATGCATATTACTAGAAATAAATCTGGGCCGTTTTCTTTGTGATATGCTCTCATCATAGTAGACAGAAGAAAAACAAAACTCTACTTCTATCATTACGGGAATTTTTATAATTAAAAGAAATAAATATATAAATACTGTGTATATTACCAGGTATATGCATGGATTCGTAAATCTTAAGCAAGTGGCGCAGAGGCCGTACAGGACCCCCGGGGCCGAAAGAAGCCGCTAGAGGAGCTCAATGAACAGGACCGCTTAAAGCTTCAAATCAAGGAATTTGAAGCGCGCAATGAGTATCTGAATATGGAGAATGCACTCACAAAAAAGTTGGCAGAGATCCGGCAAAGAAATGAATCCCATAGCTGGAGTGTTTGGAGCTCGGATAGCGGGAATCTGGTGGCTCCGGGGGAACAATAAGAACTGAGAAGCATAAAATAGTATGTAAAAGTATATTACATCACCATGTGGACTTCGTGCCTTAGGCGATATATTCTTTATGTTTTGAGTTAACATGGAATCAGCATGTAACCGTTGAAAATATTTTCATAGAGGCCGAAACTGAGCTTATGCTCTTATGCTCTTATGCTCTTATGTTCTCTGCTATAGTTCACTGTACAGATACATCTAAACCATCACTACTTCCATTTCGCTTGTTTACTTGGTCCATCGTTGTATGAAATTAAATGATGTTTGAACTTATTTCATAGATTGCGTAATTGGAAAACTGCAAGCGTTGTTCATTCAAGGAGAAGAGAACAAAAAAAGAAGTCATTCATCTCCAACATGAGGGGTGAATGGCTTCTTTTCTTGCTATTCGTATCGTCTCCATTGGAAGGGGCACGCCCTACTTGTCACTTAAGCACAGAGCAGCACCAAGTACACCATGCCTGCTTAACTGTAGAATTGCCAGAATACAAGCAGTCCTAACAGAACAACGATCATCGTCATAAGCAGAATGGCTGCCCACTTGTCATGGGTAGTTGAAGCAGGCCATTTCTTCTTCCAGGATAGCAGCAGTGCCGCCATGAACAATACGGCCAGTCCAGTCAGACCATAGTTAACTAAAATCTGCGGATACACCTCGGCATAGGCACGCTCATAGTTGCTGAGCATCCGCAAGGCGAGAACCAGATTGTTCGTCACAATACTGGTACCTGTAAAGGTGAGGCCAATTACTAGTTTGCGGCTGAAGGCATAAGGTGCAGGGCGTGTTCTGGATCTCAGCTTGTTTAAGATCGCCTGCACCAGCCATATAAACGGGGCAATTATGAAATAGACGATGGCCAGTACTGCCAACGCAGCACTCAAGAGCAGAACCGGCATTGATTTACTGTCAGGCAGCGGCAAATAATCAGACGTATATACCGAGACTATCTCTACCTTGTCATTACTGACAGTGGCATGCAGCATTGGCCAGGCATCGAGCGCCGAGTCGCCGCTCACTTTTACATAGAGATAAGGCTGAACCTGCTTATAGCTTCCACTCATACCTGCAAGTGAAACATGGAGCTGATTTGCTCCCTGCGGCTTTAGCTTCATCAGCGTAAGATAGGGGAATAGATTCATGAAACCATGTTCAGGGCGGCGCGCGGCCACGAACTCACCTTGCATCTCAGAAGCATCCGGCAGATTGACAGCATCCACCTGCTCACGTGTGCCCACTATTGTTTTAGCCAGACCATGAACAATATTAAATTCGCTGGCCTGGTTCGTCATAATGATAATTGCAAACCGGTCTTCAGGCACGATCAGCAGGTTGGTAGCAAAAGCAATCGTATTCCCGCCATGTCCCAATGTCCGGTGCAGTCCGGGATATTCCCAAAATCCATGAGCAATGCCCGGCATTTCTTCAGCTGAGGCATAACTCTGGGTTAGCATTGTGCCTAGCGTCTCCGGATTCTCGAACAGCGGTGATTGCTCCCCGGCTGCAGGCAGGAATGCCATTGCAAACTTAGCGAGATCTTCCGCAGTGCCGTTATTGCCGCCATTAGGGTACATGGACATATAATTCCAAGATCCCTGTGTAAAGGACCCTTCTCCTTTGAAGAAATAACCTTTAGCTTTAAGCTCCATTAACTCCGGGCGATCCTCTATGACAGAATAAGCAATGGAATCCTCCATGCCTAGGGGATCAAAGATATGCTGCTGAACGTATTCATGAAAAGGCTGATCGCTGATCCTCTCCACAATATAGGCAGCCAGTGTGTTGCTATAGTTTGAATAGGCCACAGCTTTACCAGGCCTGTAAATCTGTACAGGCTGGGCAAGCTGTAGTCCCTCCTCCAGCGACCGCACTTCCTTAGGGGATTGATAGGCCATATCGAACATATACTCTTCGAATCCGGCATTGTGGTTCATCAGATTGAGCATCGTTATTGGATCATCATATTTCAGCTTGGTTAGGAAATTTGCCGGTAAATAAACGCGGATATCTTCATTTAAATCGATTTTCTTTTGTTCAGCCAGCTGCATCACGGACGTCCATACTGCAAGCTTGCTGATTGAGCCCCACTCCATTACCGTATTCGTCGAGACAGGGATTTGCTGCTCCACGTCGGCGTAGCCGTAACCCTTGGACAGCACCACCCGGCCATCTTTCACCATAACAACAGACGCACCGACCGTTTGTTGTCCTATGTACTCTCTTACATAGTTGTCGACAAAAGCTTCCAAACCGGCCAACGGAATTCCGGAAGGGGTTGCTCCCTCTACTCCGCCGCTAACTTTCTCTGCTGCTATTGCTGTGATACTACTGGATAGAAACAATAGTATAGAGAACACAAGTGCAAATCCTTTTCTTAACAATGAAACCTCTCCTTTAGTTAGGTGAATTCATCCAGTTTCCCTATTTTAACAAAAACTTTCACACATAACCGTATAATCTTGTGGAAGTAAGCTCCACGGCCCAGAGCATGCTTAAGAAAGCGGGCTATATTTCCTGTGCGCTCTACTACTTCTGGAAGAACACGCAGAATGCCTACGGCAGCTACAAGAGCGTGGGGCAGCTTGAGGAGCATTTTGCCAAGGCGCTTAGAAATGTAAATCAACAGATTATGACAGATGAGAGTATGAAGTTACTGAATTGTCCTGACTATCTACATAAAAAGCTAAAGATCGACATGGAAATTAATGTAATATACCTATTAAATAACATCGCTTTAAAAAGGTAAAATGAGATGCTGTGATATTGAATACTCTTCTTCATTAATGATCAGACAAAATGTTTATTAAAAATGTATTTGTCTTTACTGGGAGGTGAACAGGTTTAAGCATCTATCGCATGAGCCTAATCAGAAGTAAGATCGGCGATAGATTGTCTTATAGCAGACAGACTATAGTCAGTCATTGGCTGTGTCGTTTCTCTGCAATCTACTCCCACAACGACGTATGCTCAAGCTTCCCCGACAATTCTCCGGTTCACTCTTCGTAATCATTTTGCATCATTCCGTGCTTTGTGAATAACATTATGAATGATGCAGCGGTCCGTATTCTTTTTATACGCTATGGCCCCTGCATACCACGCTAGTTGATGCGATTATAAGCTGTTATACGAATGGAACGCTAAGGGCTACTTTTGTTGGTGAGCTCGTAGTATCAAGAGTGCTAATATTTAGGGTAGGTGAAAGGGGCAAGAATGATGGAAGGGTCAGGACTTCGTGTGGGAAAGAAAAGGATTACAGCTCAGATTAGGGGCTACTTAGTGCTAGCTCTCATCGTGTCGTTCATGACAGCTGGAGCTCCTGTATATGCAGGACTAGATCAAGGGAGCGGTTCCTCCCAAGTGGTTGTTACTTATGAAACGAACGGCGGCTCAACGATTGCACCTCAATTAGTGCCTTCCTCTGGAGGTAGATTGTTGTTTCAGTCTATTCCCAAGAAGGAATGTTACAGCTTCGAAGGCTGGTACTACGACAGTGCGCTGACACAAATCTACAATTGGTCAGATATAATTACTAGAGACTTAACGTTGTATGCGAAATGGGCTGCCTCGAATACAAATGTGCTGTGTGGCGCTGCTACATTGACTTCCACGATCGGTACGGTTAGTGGCGGCGGGACGGTCAATGAGACGATCACTGTCGGGAGTGGTACCAAGTTAGCTGCATTGAAAGCCGCGATTACACCTGCGCCGAATGCAACGTTCGAGATCTATAATGCAGATGGAATAACAAAAGCGACGACACTAGACAGTGGCATGAAGATCATTGTAACCTCGCAAGCTGGAACGAGTAAGGTTACGTACACGATAACGGTGAGTTCTGCGAATTTAGCATTAAATAGACCCACAACGGTTGACAGTATGTGCACGACCTCGCAGAATGCTTCCAAAGCTGTAGACGGTAATGTAACCAATGATAGCAAATGGTGCTCTAAGTCCAGCAATCGTTGGTTGCAGATTGATCTCGGCTCCGTAAAGCAAGTGAGCCAATTTGTTATCAAACACGCGTCGGAAGGTGGCGAATCCGCTTCTTTTAATACAAAAGCTTACAATATCAGGGTGAGTATAGACGGTAAAAGCTGGAGCACGGTGGTTAATGTAAACAATAATACGAGCGGTATTACGGTAGATAATATACCGGCTACGCAGGCTCAATATATTAGGTTGAACGTCACGACGCCTACGCAAACCTCAGATTCTGCGGCAAGAATATATGAGTTCGGAGCATATGAGCATCAAAATTTGGCATTGAATAAACCCGCAACGGTTGATAGTACGTGCATCGCCTCACAAAATGCAGCCAAAGCTGTAGACGGCAGCGAAAACAACGACAGCAAATGGTGTTCCAAGTCCAATAGTCGTTGGTTGCAGATTGATCTTGGCTCCGTGAAGCAAGTGGACCAATTTATTATCAAGCACGTAGCAGAAGGTGGAGAGACGGCCTCTTATAACACCAAGGCTTATCATATCCAGGTAAGTATGGATGGTAAGATTTGGAGCGCTGTAGTTAATGTAACCAATAATACGAAAAGCTTGACAGTAGACGATATCGCTACAGTATCAGCAAGATATATCAAGCTGAACGTTACGACGCCTACGCAAACCACAAACCCTGCTGCAAGAATCTACGAGTTTCAGGTATTTGGAACCCCAAATCTGGCATTTAATAAAGCTGTGACGGCTGATAGTGCGTGCATCGCCTCGCAAAATGCGATTAAAGCCGTGGACGGCAACGTCGCTAATGACAGCAAATGGTGCTCTAAGTCAAGTAACCGTTGGCTGCAGATCGATCTTGGCTCTATAAAGCAAGTGAACCAATTTGTCATCAAGCACGCAGCTGAAGGAGGGGAAACTCACTCCTACAACACGAAGGCTTATCAAATCCTGGTCAGTACGGATGGAACAAATTGGACTACAGTAGTGAAAGTAACTAATAATACGAGCGGCATTACCGTAGACAAAATTACTGTAGTACCAGCTCGATATATTAAGTTGGTCGTTACGACGCCTACCCAAACCCAAAACGCTGCGGCAAGAATTTATGATTTTGAGGTATACGAAGCCATATCTTCAATATAGTGAAGGTAGCATGGAGCCCGAGTAAGAATCTTTAGCTGGAGCGATTGGAGCTCGGATAGTGGGATTTCGGTTGCGACGGGAGAAGAATAAGAGCTGAGAGACATAGTAGATACTAGTTGTGCGCCCTGCATGGGCGATAACTAGGTGGTGAAAGTCTACTACAGGCTTGGCAGTAGGAACTGTTGATCAAAGGCAAGGGTGTCGGTCGCGAGGTCGAATCTGAAGGAAGCCGGAGGCAAACCCTCGGTCCAACGTGGTGTAAAATTCTCGAAAACAAGCAAAAGGGCGGGGACGCCCCACCATAACGGTGTTGCATGCCAGGCCCTATTGCTCTTAACAACGCAATAATTCTCAAAAAGCTGAGCTGCATCAAAATTTTGACGACCCGAATACCGGACTCAAAATTTTGCGCAACCAATAAGCGATTATCGTCCCTGGGGTCCATGTACCGGGATTCTGCAAGTATTGCTTGTATTGATCGGTGATGATATAGGTCCAAGTGGAAGCAGGGGTTTTCAGCCCGAGCTTTTCCCACATCGCCGGATCATTCGAACCCCCGAGCTTTGCAAGCATATTCGCCGACTCTCTATTTATTTTAGCCGAAATTTGCTCGTAGGCTTGGATGATTTGCGCATGAAATTCGTCGATCGGATTGCGGTTAACAAGGCTCGTCAAATGGATGCCTTCGCGAATGTAAGAAACATATGCCAGATGGTCGGCCCAGAACTTGTCGATATAATAAAGCCGTACCCGCTGCTCCGAAGGGCTCATCGGCGTCTCGCCTTTCAAAATTCCGAGCCGCTCCTCGTATAGCATACGCCTCTGATCCTCCACCATGTCCGAATAACCGTTCAGCTCCTGACGGATATGGAAGTTTTGGCCCATAATAACACGCTGAATATGGCCAATTTTGCTGTAGAGCACCGACTCTTCGATAGTCTCGTCCTGCCTAAGACCCCGTATCGCTTTATTGATGCCGAACCTAAGCAGCAACTCGTCTTCCAAGCTTATGAAAAATATGGAAGCTCCCGGGTCGCCTTGGCGGCCGGATCGCCCGCGCAGCTGGTTGTCGATCCGCACGCTTTGGTGCATATGCGTACCAATCACGTACAACCCGCCCAGCTTGGCGACAGCTTCTGCTTGCGTGGGGTTGCCGCCTCCGAGCCGTATGTCGACGCCACGTCCCGCCATATTCGTAGACACCGTCACGGCGCCGATCTCTCCCGCTTTGGCGATGAGCTCGGCTTCTTTTGCGTCGTTTTTCGCATTCAGAACATGGCAAGCTACGCCGGCAACCGCTAGCGCCTCCGCCAGCATGTCTGACTCCTCAACGCTTGATGTACCAATGAGAATCGGACGACCCGTCCTATGGACAGACGAGATTTCTTGTACAAGCGCCTTACGTTTGGCTTCTTTATGGGTATAAATCCGGTGCGGATGGTCAATCCGTATGTTTGGCCGATTCGGCGGAATTTGTACAACCTGCAGCTCATAAATATGCTCAAATTCTATGGCGGAAGCTTGCGCGGTAGCCGTCATTCCGCAAATTTTTGGATAAAGGCTAAGGAAGTGTTGAAGGGTGATTGTACCAAGAATGATTCCGCCGGCTTTCGACTGCAGCCCTTCCTTGGCCGAAAGCGCGGCTTGCAGCCCGTCCGGCAAATGCCTGTTCTCCGCAACGCGGCCAGTATATTCATCGATCAGCTCGATTTTACCGTCCCGGACGATGTAATCGACGTCTCGCTTCAACAACAATTCCGCATGCAGCGCGCAATTTAACGACATTAACAAATGACTATTATGGCTATCGTACAAATTGTCGCATCCCAGCAGCGACTCCGCTCTCGCAGAGCCTGCTTCATTCAAGTAAACGTTCCGCTGGAAATCGTCGAATTCGAAATGCCCATCCTGCTCGAGCTGCCGAGCCACCTCTGCGAAACGAATGCCGTCGTTGCCGGAGGAGCCCGGCTCTCCGGCGATGACTAGCGGCACCCGCGCTTCGTCGAGAAGCAGTGAATCCGCTTCGTCGATGATGACGTAATGGAAGGGACGATGCACAGCATCGGCTTCGTCTAAAGCGATCGTGTCGCGCAAATAATCGAACCCCGCCTCTTTAGCCGTAACATAGGTAATATCGGCAGCGTACGCTTCCCGTTTCGCGGGCAAGCTCATGCCCGCTTGAACCGCGCTTACCGTTAACCCGAGGAAACGATAGATTGGGCCCATCCAATTCGCATCCCGATTTGCCAAATAATCATTAAAGGTAAGCACATGAACGCCTTCGCTGGTTAGCGCATGCAGATAAGCAGGCATAACAGCAGAGAGCGTTTTTCCTTCTCCAGTAAGCTGCTCGATCAAAAATCCCTCGTGCAGAGCGATGGCAGCCATGATCTGGACATCGTAGGGCTGCAATCCCAGTGTTCTCTTCGCTGCCTCGCAGACTAGCGCATAGGCATCAACTAGCAGCCCGTCCAAAGGCGTACCCGATTTTGCTGCCTTTTTCAGACGGAGGGATTCCGCTTGCAGCTGCTGATCGTCCCAAGCTTCCAATTCACGTCCCCTGATGAGCGCAGCCTTGTCCCGATAGCCTTTCAGCTGATTCCGGGTATCGCGGTGTTTAAATTGTTGCAGCAGCTTGACGGCTAAATTCATCGAAATTTGATCCCTCCTCGATAGAAATACGTGATTCTATAGTGGCTGGCGCGGCCGCTCTTTTGTCATTTTTTCCTACTCATCCTTTAACCGTCGTTGGTACAAAGCAACAGATACAATCGTTAATACAACCGTCCATGCCAAAATAATAAGGAGGGGTTTTAATAACTCTCCCGTCGTAAAGTCTGTAGAGGGTAAACCTAGCAAATGAACAAGCTGGCTACTGGGCATGTAATCCAGCACTTTGAAGACTGGATACTCATCCACAATAAACGCTCCCCATGGTGCCCCAGAGAATACGATCGTCACAGGAATTATAGATAATGATGCATCAAGCAACGTCTTGGAGAATAGACCACATATCGTCCCGACTGCTGTGTATAAAATAATCGAAAGAATGGTTGCTGCCACAAACGGCCATATACTAGCTGGCTCATAGCCAAATAGATACGTAGCAATAGCCAGAACAACAACAGACATGACAAAAACTAAAGTACTTTTACCGATTAAAACATCCATGGTCGTGGCCGGAGTCATCATTAATGATCGTAAAGTGTTACGCTCCTTTTCTTCCGCAATCAAGCATGCTTGTACGAAACATGTTAGGAACACAAACGAAAGATTAAGAACTGTAGCGAAAGATCCAGGCAAAGACGAGGCGGCGCCAGCAGCTCGAAGAAGAAGTGCGAGGATAATTGGGAAAATCAACATAATGGAGAGGGCATAATTGCGTGAAAACTCTTTGTAATCCTTCACAAATATCGCTTGCGCACGTTTCAATGAGATACTCATAGCAGCTCACTTCCTGTCATTTTAATAAAGATATCGCCTAGACTAGGCTCTTTCGTTTCCAATCGATCAATTAACCCTTGTTTCATCCAATCAGCTATTTGATCAGCCGTGCCATTATCAATTGCGAGCTCATAGGCTTGACCATTGATAAGCTCCACACAAACGACGTTTTCCCGATGCTGTTTTTTAAGCTCCTTGGGCGAGCCGATGGTTTGGATTTGTCCTTGATACAAAATCGCTACACGGTTGCATAGCAATTCTGCCTCGGCCATATTATGCGTCGTTAAAAAAATCGTTGTCCCATTCTCATTTAAGCGGCGCAGCCCTTTATAAATATGCGCGGAGTTTACCGGATCTAAAGCCGAAGTAGGTTCATCCAAAAATAATAATTCCGGCTCATGGATAATCGCGATTGCCAACAGGACGCGCTGGCGCATCCCTTTTGATAAAAGATTGACTTTCTTTTTGCGCTCTCCGCTTAAGTTTACAAATTGCAGCACCTTATCAATCGACGATTTAGGAATATCATATAACTTACGAAACAGCTCCAGATTTTCCTCAATAGATAATCTCTCATATAGACCGCTATTATCAGTCAAAATGCCAAAGCGCATCTTCTGTGCAGACTGATTCATCATCTCTGCTGGCTTGTTAAATACACGTGCCTGTCCACTTGTCGAATTTAATTGCGCAGTTAAAATTTTTATTAAAGTCGTTTTTCCTGAACCACTCGGACCGAGGAACCCAAAAATTTCTCCTGACGGAATTGAAAAAGACACATCTGCTAATGCATCCTTACTTCCAAAGCTCTTTCGAATATGTTCGACTTGTATAACAGCCATTAACACCACTTCCTTAGAGTTGATGGCTTAAATATATAAAGAATGCATGCTTCCAGCCATCAAAACCCGCTGAAATGTAGCTGTTATCGCCTGAATGGTACCACCCCATACTTGATTGGTTCGACTTTGCCCCGGAATTAAAGATTAAGAAGTGCTTTTAATTCCTGCAATTTTGAACGAGATAATGGAACCACGGCATCTTTACCTGTATTTAATCGCAGACTGTAGCTATTTTTCGTCCAAGTAATAATCTCTCTTATTTTTTGCAGATTAACGATGTAGGATCGATGACACCTGAAAAATCCGAAATGTAACAATCTCTGCTCAAGCTCGGTTAGCGTCAAAGCACAGTGATAATTTTCTCCACTCACATGAACAAGGATTGCTCCATCCATACTTTCTATAAAATCGATTTCAGGCGGATTAAATAAAATCACCTTGTCATTTTTTTTCGTATAAATCTTCTGCAAGGTTATATTGTCTCTATCTTGTTCCTGAACTTCCTGTTTATCCTCTTCTGAGTCTCGAATATCCAAGGGATGAAATCCAAGCTCGTTCAATCGATAAATTTCATCGCAGGAAATAAGGGCATCCTCTAAATTCGATGTTAAAATTAATATCTGCTTTTCTTTCGAAAGGTCATCCAAAATTCGTTTTAAATGACGACGATCTTGTTCTTCCAAGTAAAAATAGGGTTCCTCCAGCACAAGTGTAGGCTGATGGGCAAAAAAGACACGCAGCAGTGTCACATACATCCTTTTCGATGAGCTTAGATCCTTGATTTTTATCTTCCGTTCTTCTTTTAAAGCAAAATAATCCAGCAGCGAAGCGATATGGTCATTCCTCTCCGTTACTTTGATTAGAAATTGGATTAGCTCTTCCACCGTTAAACGCATATATTCGTTTTGCTGAGCCCGAAATAAATGATATAGGGAATGATTCAATAATTGATTCATTAGAAGCTGCTTTCGCTTCAAGTCCGTTATAATGCTAATCGACTGGTTCGATGTCATATTTAATTCAATCTTCGGTAGAAATAATTCCCCATTATCATACACTGGTTGAAATTGCATGCCGTCCTCCTGATCAGTTCCGCTATAGGATATATTGAACAATTATAAGGTTGGAATACTTTTTTGTCAGTTTCTATTCATTTTGAATCGAAGATTAGTCTCGCTGAGCCGTATCACAGGTAGCAGCAAGTTTCTGCTATTTTATCAATAGAAACAAGTAACCTTTTGCAAAGATACTGGCACTTTGTATATAGAATCTGAATACAGGGGAGGTGGAATAGATGCGGCAGTGGATTGAAGAAGCCCGGCTCGGCGACCAAATCGCATGGGAGCGGATTGTGCAGCATTTTAGTGGCATGGCATTTTCTGTGGCATATGGAAAACTAGGTGACTGGGGTCATGCGGAGGATGCGGTACAAGAAGCGTTCGCGGAGGCCTTCGCCAATCTCACTAAGTTGCAAGAGGCGGATGCTTTCCCGGGATGGTTCAAGACCATAGTCGAACGGCAATGCCAGCGGATTCTCCGCCGAAAAATACATGCTATAATGCCAATGGATGAAAAGACCGTAATGGATGCAGAGGAATTGAATGTGGAGTTCATCATAGAAAGGAAGGAATGGCAGGAGAGGATTCATCATTCCATCGAGGGTTTGTCGGACAATTTAAAACTGGTAGTCCAATTATTTTATTTTCATGGATATTCAATAAAAGAAATATCAAGTTACCTTAAAGTATCCCCCTCTGCACTAAAAAAACGGTTGTTCGACGCCCGTAATAAGCTAAGAACGTCACTGCTTGTTACCGACTTTGTATCCATGTTCAATGATCTTTACGAAGGAGGAGTATCGATGCTTCATATCGTAAATGGAGATATTGTCGGCGATAAGTTAAGAAAGGGAAACGTTCGCGGAGATATCTTGGTTTGGAGAGAAGTGTATCCGGTAGGTCCGGTATTCTTGGAAACGGGGGAGCTCCATCAGAGGTCGCCCAGAGTGGAATATTTGCAGAGAGCTCTAGGTATTCCAGCAGATGACTATGTGGAAAATTGTAAGTCGCAAGAACAGATTCTGCGGAACTTTCACAAATACGATGAAATCGTATTATGGTTCGAGCATGATTTGTTTGACCAACTCATGCTGAGCTATTTGTTGCATTGGTTTTCAAATCAGGCGCTAGGTCATACAAAGCTGAATTTGCTGTGCATTGGCGACTACCCAGGTATTGATTTGTTTCGGGGATTGGGTCAACTTACGTCAAAGCAGTTGGAAACATTGTCAGGTACGTGGCAAAGGGTCGGACAGAAGGAGCTTGATACGGGTAGCATAATCTGGGAAGCATACACATCACCAAATATTGAATCGCATGTTGAAATTTTGAAAAAAGACACATCGGCGCTACCCTTCGCTCACGCGGCGCTTGAACTGCACTTATCACGCCTGCCTTCTCCCATAAATGGGCTGGGAATCGTGGAGCAGACCATTTTGGAGCTTATTCGGCATGGTGTGGATACCCCACGCAAGCTATTGAAAGAGATCGGGAACCGCTTGAGTGTACTAGGGATGGGTGATTTGGAATTATGGTATCGGCTAAGGAATATGTCAGAACAACCGCATGCACTAATAAAAATAACGGGAAAGAAAACGACTCCATCCTTTGAAAATGGCAATCTTGCATTAACTGAGATTGGAGAGGAGGTAGTCTCGGGATTAAAGGACTGGATAAAGGTGAAGGGAATAGATGAGTGGTATGGCGGTTTAGGGCTAAATGTTAATTTAGTATGGCGCTGGGACTCTCAAAGAAAGCAATTGATTTATATGGAATAAAGCAAAAACCTGCCCCCGAAATGCAGGGGTGTGGCGCTTAATGATAACATAACGGTTCGACCTTCAGCTTTCCTTTCCACCATTCATTAAGTTCACGTAAATGTGTCGAATATTGTTGTAACTGATCCAAAAGTCCCCTACTATGAAGGTATCCACATTACCTTGGAGAAGGCGGGAAATGTTAATATGAACAAAAAGCGGCTTTGGAAAAAATCCCTTACATTACGCAGCAAGCTGGTTTGGGCTTTTGTGATGATCTTATTGCTGCCCAGCCTGAGTATAGGGGCCATTTCCTATGATACTGCCCGCGCCAAGGTGCAGGAGGAAATGTTTGCAAGTGCATCTGGCAAGCTGGCGGTGCTGAATGAAACGATCAATCAGATGATTGGCGCTACTGAAAAAAATGTGGATTTTTTGGCTGATCAGCTGCCAGCCGGCAATATCGGTCCTGTCCAGGGAAATGAGGACCCGTTCGTGCGGGCGGTGCTGGACGCTTTCAAACAAAAACACGACGACGTGGAACTAGCTTCGGTGGGCACCGATCAAGGGGTATACGTCAATGCTCCGAAAAGTGCGGTAAATCCTGCAGATTATGATCCGCGCAAGCGGCCCTGGTACATAAGCGCTTCAGAAAATAAAGGAAAGCCTACGATTATTTCGCCCTACATTTCCAGCAATACGGGCAATGTTGTTGTTTCGGTCGCCCAGACTACCAAGGATGGGCACGGTGTTGTTTCGGTCAGCCTGTCGCTGAAGGCGTTGAGCGATTTGGTGAATTCCACCAAGATCGGGACGAAGGGCTATGTATATGTGCTGGATAAATCAAATAAATTTATTGTGCATCCCAATGAAAAAGCAGGCAGTGAAGCGACAGCTTCGCCATATCCGGACATTTTCGAGCAAAAGCAAGGCAGTCTCGCCTATTCGTCTACGGATGGCAGCAAGCAGCATGCTTTTATTACGACAAATGAAAAAACAGGCTGGGTGCTGGTGGGGGTTATCGACGATAGTGAAGTGAGCGCGGCTGCCCAGCCGATTTGGTATAAGACTCTGCTTGTCATCGCGATTGCTTTTGCAGTTAGCGCACTGATCATCACTTATATGATCCGCTCCATTACACGGCCGCTGAAGCAGTTGGTGGCGGCTTCCGAGGAAATCAGCCACGGCAATCTGACGCTGGTGCTTACCGATATCAGCAATGACGAGCTCGGCCAGCTGAGCAGCAGCTTTAACCGGATGACCCAGGCGCTGCATGCCGTCATAGGAGATGTAAACAGCACAGCGATGCAGCTTGCGGAGTCGTCTGAGCAGTTGTCAACAAACGCCAGCGAAACGTCCAAGGCGTCCGAGCAAGTCGCTCTGATCACGGAGGAGTCGGCAACCGGAATTGAAAAGCAGGCAGCCAGTCTGCAGCATACAGCTCAGCAAATTAAGGAGCTGTCCGATGGCGTTCATTTGATAACCGCGAGCACCCAGCAAGTATCCTCGTCTGCCCAGCAAGCAACCGGGCTTGTACGTACGGGTACGGCTAAAATTCAAAGCGCTGTAACCAATATGATAGATGTAAGCCATTATGTTCAAAATTTCGCCGGAACGGCACAGCGACTAGGCGATCATTCCGTCGCTATTGGCCAATTTGTATCGACCATTACGGGGCTCGCGACGCAAACGAATCTGCTTGCACTGAACGCTGCGATTGAAGCGGCCCGTGCCGGCGAGCACGGACGCGGCTTTGCGATCGTCGCGAGCGAGGTTCGCAAGCTTGCCGAGCAGTCCGGGGATTCCGCGAAGCACATTGCGGACCTGGTACAGGCGATCCGGCAGGAAATTGATGAGGTTATCGTCAGCGTGAACAGTGGTGTTGCCAAGATGGACGACGGCATTCGCTCCGTACAAACAGCAGATGAAGCTTTTTTGAGCATCAATGCGGCTATTGATGATCTGACTTCCCAGGTAGAAGCGATTGCTTCCGCTTCGGAACAAATGTCCGCCAGTACGGCCGAGGTTGTGCAGTCCATTCAGTTCGTTAGCGAGGTATCTGAGCGGAACGCTGCAGGAACAGAAAGTATTTCAGCCTCAACAGAGGAGCAGGTCGCTTCCATTGAAGAAATCGCTTCGTCGGCGGAAGAGCTAGCGCATTTGGCGCAAAATCTGCAAACATTGGTTGTTCGCTTTAAAATTTGAGCTGATGAAATACAATAAAATAGTAGCGGTGCGGTTCATCTCCAACAGGCGGGGCAGCACGAATGAAACCTGTAAACAAGCCATCATTTTTCATTTGAATCGCTCCGCTTGGCAGACCAGAGCCATCCTCGCTTCCAGCTCCAGATTCAAGATTCTAATCGCATTGTTGAAGAAGTATTGGAAGGCAACATCGATATCGTTATCGTATATCGGTCTGACAAATTTCTGGGCCAGGCTGGTAAAATATTTATTAGTAAAATCAAAGAGCAATTCATGTGAAATAGAACGTTTAGGTGCTTCCGTTAAAATGAGAATACATCGCCATGTGGGCTGCGTGCCCGGGGCGATGTATTTTCTATGCACAGTCCATATAGCATGTTATATTCAATCAGAAGTATTTGAAATATTATACAATTGGTTTTATAAAGATGGTTGAGAAGCTTTAAAATATACAAGGGTATAAAGGGGATTTTTAGTGAAAAAGAAATTAATTAAATATGGTAGGTTTTGACTTGGCATAAGGATGACTACCAAATATCTCTGATAAGTAAGGAGGAGCCGTTTCAAATTCGTTTTCGCAAAGAATGGATCCCAACAGCTGCGGAGCATGCTATAGACATCAATCAAGCGATTAAGACAGTGGGAGATTACAGCGCTGTCCGAAGCGGAGCGGACTGCCGTTTGTTCGAAAATAGCTGCTAAAGCCCGCAACGAATTATTTCATGACGGTTCATGGTACGCGGATTATAAGCGCTTAAGAGTGATGGCAATCAAACAGCGATAGATGTCTTATTGGAAATGATGTATGTCATTCTCTCGGCAGATATGAAAGAGGAAATGTGGATTTTTTATATAGGCGCTGTGGATTTTTCGTACGGATATGGCTGGATTATTCAGGATACATCTTATGGCTGACTAAGTTATTATCGGAGGGGGAAGACCTATGGCAGATATAATTTTAGACAATATCAAGATTACTGTAGACTCTAACGAAACGGATTACAACGAGGTATGTAATCATCTATATGAGTACAATGTTCGTGCGACAAATGGGTTACTAAAAAAGCCAGGCAAGGATATTAATCTATATCTTAAAGATGAATTGGGCAAAGTCGTGGGCGGTTTGTTTTGTGAAACTTGGTCTTACGGTTTGTATATTGATGTCTTTTGGATAGCCGATGAATACAGAAACAAAGGATATGGAAAAATCATGATGACAGAAGCGGAGAGGCTTGGAAAAGAAAGTGGGTGTATATTTGCTCATACTTGCACATTTTCGTATCAATCGCCGGAATTTTATAAGCGCATGGGCTATGAAATTTTTGCCGTTAATGATGAATACCCGGAAGATATCAAACAATTTTTCCTAAAGAAAAAATTATAGTTTGTGTTTGAAGTACATCACTCGTGTAGCCGGATTGCCTCTTCACCTTTAGCATAGGCGCTTGCTGTTTGACGTGCGAATGAAGCCCGTTATTTTATTTAAGTGAGAGCAAAGGCCATTCAGGCTTGAGGTCATTTATGGTAATATATCAGGTATGGATGACCTTTTCTATTTCAATTTTAATTTCTATATTAAATAATGGAGGCGCTTACTTTATGGACCAACAAGTGCAGCAAGAGGGATACTTTGGGGAGTTTGGAGGCAGCTTCGTCCCGCCGGAATTGCAGGAAGTATTGCGTTATTTGAGTGAGCAATTTTACAAGTTTAGAGATGATCCGGAATATAAGGAAGAGCTTCGTTATTACCTGCGCGAATATGTTGGCCGCGAGAATCCGCTGACGTATGCGGAGCGGCTGACCAAAGCATGGGGAGGAGCGAAAATTTACTTGAAGCGCGAGGACCTGAATCATACCGGAGCGCATAAGATCAACAATGCTATCGGTCAGATTCTGCTCGCAAAGCGGATGGGTGCCAAGCGGATTATTGCTGAGACGGGTGCCGGACAGCATGGTGTTGCTACGGCAACGGCCTGTGCCATGTTTAATATGGAATGCATCATCTATATGGGAGCTGAAGATACGCGTCGGCAGGCGCTTAACGTGTTCCGAATGGAGCTTCTCGGCGCGACTGTTATTCCGGTTCATAAAGGCCAAGGGCGATTGAAGGATGCGGTAGATGAAGCGCTGGACGATTTAGTTCGCAATTATAAAAATACGTTTTATTTGCTCGGTTCCGCAGTTGGTCCGCATCCGTTTCCGACGATGGTCAAGCACTTTCAGGCCATTATTAGCGAAGAATCAAAACGGCAAATTGTGGAGAAGGAAGGCCGTTTGCCGGATGTGGTGGTGGCCTGCACAGGTGGGGGCAGCAATGCGATTGGCGCATTCGCCCACTACATCGACGAGCCGACCGTGCGTTTAATCGGCGTTGAGCCCGATCAAGCGCCATCCTTGACTCAGGGTGTCCCAAGCATCATTCATGGCTTTAAGTGCTTAGTGCTGCTGGACGAGGACGGCCAGCCAAAAAAAACTTATTCGATCGCTGCGGGGCTTGACTATCCGGGCATTGGTCCGGAGCATAGCCACCTGAAGGTGACGGGCCGAGCTGAATATGCAACGGTCACCAATGAGGAAGTGCTGGAAGCCTTTCAAGAGCTGTCCCGCACGGAGGGAATCATTCCTGCCCTAGAGAGTTCGCACGCGCTTGCTTACGCGAAGAAGCTGGCGCCTACGATGGATCAGGATCAAATTATGATCATCAATCTGTCCGGGCGCGGGGATAAGGACGTCGAGCAAGTATATCAAATGCTCAAATAAAACAAGGGATACATCATTTATTACCATACAGTAGAAACAGATGTGCAAGAAGGAAGGGCGTCCTATTGGGCGCCCTTTCAGTTTGATCTATAGAGCTCTATAGAGATAGGGTATACAGCTTACAGTTACGGTTGTTTGAAAAATAGGGCTTCTATATTTAAGCTGTTTTATGATCAGGCAGCTTTTTTATAAACCAGCTCAGTGCCAAAACAAGTACGACGAGAATAAATTCGATCCAAAAAACCGTCTGCACACCGGCAACCATGCTTTGTGTCTTTTCCTGCATCGCAGTGGGATCGAGAGAATGGTGGAGATAACGATTGGCCCCAGACGACATGATGCCGATAAATAATGCGATGCCAATACCGCCTGCAATTTGCTGGAGCGTATTGTATATGGTTGTGCCATGGGGGACCATGTGACGCGGAAGCTGATTTAATCCTGCCGTCTGAGCCGGCATGACGACAAAGGATATGCCTAAGAATAAGAGGATATGATTGAACATCACGGTGCCTCGCGTTGCATCACTGTCAATGCCGGCAAACAGCCACAATGATATGGCGATCAAAAATAGTCCGGGCAAGATAACAAATCGCGGTCCGAATTTATCGAATAATTTCCCGGACACTGGCATCATCAGGCCGTTCAAAATACAACCCGGCATCAGAAGCAAGCCTGTTGCGAAGGCTGTCAACTGCATCACATCCTGCAAATAGATCGGCAACAATGTCGTTGTTGCAAATAGAACCATCATCAGGATGACAACCAATACCGCAACCAAAGAAAAAGTGGGATGCCGGAATACGGAAAGATCGAGCAACGGCTCTTTAATCCGGAGCTGCCGCCATACAAGCAAGAGCAAAAAGAGGCTTCCTAGGGTAAGCAAGCCGTAACCCTCAGACTCAGACCAGACATTGGTTTGGCTGAAGCCGTAGGTGACGCAGCCGAAACCGACGGTTGACATCACAATGGATAAAAAATCGACCCTTGGCCTAGTCAGCTCGGTAACATTTTTCAAGTAAAAGCTTGCATAAATAATTGAAAACAGGGCGACTGGAATGACCATGTAGAACAGCCATCGCCAGTGAAAGGTATCGATGATCAGTCCCGACAAAGCCGGCCCAATGACAGGGGCAACCATAATGACGAGCCCCATGAGACCCATGGCGGAGCCCCGCCGTTCTGGAGGATAAAGGGCAAGAATCGTATTCATCATGAGTGGAACCAGCAATCCTGTCCCGCAAGCCTGAATAATCCTGCCCATCAGCAAAATTTCGAATCCTGGGGATACTGCACACAAGCAGGTGCCGGCCAAAAATAACGCCATCGCAGTCATAAACATCTGGCGAGTGGTGAACCATTGCTGCAGTAATGCGGTCACTGGCACCAGTACGCCAATAACAAGCAAGTAGCCTGTTGACAGCCACTGTATAGTGGAGGCGGCAACGTTGAATTCCCGCATCAATCCGGGAAGCGCGTTGGCCAGCAAATTTTCGTTAAGAAACGCAACAAATGCACCGATGAGCAGCGCGGTTAACATGGGCCCTCTTTTTATTCCGCCTGCCTCTTGTAGCCGTTTGTTCATCTTCTACCTCCCGAATATTCATTGTGTTCTGTCCTTGCATAGTGTCTTGACTTGACACGGATTCGCCAGCTTGGAACGCAGATTATCCTACGCCATCACTTTCTAACAAGGAATAGAAGTTATCGCGATCCTCGTCATCGAATTTTCCAAGTATCCGTATTCTTACAAATTCATGTCCGCCATTCATATCGATTTCCTCGCCATAGCTATTGTAGAGCGCGATCATATGACCATCCTGATTCAACTCCATGTACCCGAAACCGTTCGCTTCAGGAGCTTTATTGTAAAGAAGGATAAATCTGATTTTGTCTACTCGGTTCATGCCATTCTTCCTTTCCTGTCCGTTGTGTGCATATCCCTACATCCTCTATATCCCCATCAACCTAAAGAAAATTTTACGTGAAACCGGATAAAATGAAAAAAGCCATTTCGCCCTTCATGCTCTGAAATTCATTCCAATTTCAACACAGTAAGGGGGGATTCCTAGTTATGTCGCTCATTTGCCAATGATCTCTTGACAGGATGAGGTTTGGCGATTATGATAACGTGCCAGTTAACTGAGCGAGGTAAAACAATAAAAAGGCTGACTTTTCGATGTGCTTTGGCACCGAATTGTCAGCCTTCTTTATTCCTGTAAGATTTATTAGGAAGAATTCGATTGCACGCTCGTTACGGTACTTTCTAAATAATATATATTAACTGCGATTTTTATGGTACGTTGTTACAAGTAATACTTTGTAATCAAATAGGAGGAATACTATCAATGAACTATGCTAAAAGGCCTGTGACCACTCTATTGAGCACTCTATTGATTACAGTTATGTTGTTTTCATCGTTTAATGTCGTTTATGGTGCAACAGAGTCTTTGGAATCTGACATCAAGGGAACCTGGGCAGAAGGACAAATTACGGCTTGGATCGACAAAGGCTTTATTAAGGGTTATGAAGATGGCAGCTTTAAACCGAACAATACCATATCAAGAGCAGAGTTTTTCGCTTTGATTAACCGTTCATTTGGATTTACCGAAACAGCACCGATTTCCTTTAGTGATGTAACATCATCTAGTTGGGCATATGCTGAGGTTTCCAAAGCTGTGAAAGCTGGCTACATAAAGGGATATGTGGACGGAACAATCGGTGTAAATAAACCTATTAGCAGGCAAGAAGTTGCAGTTGTTGTAAATCATCTTCTAGCTCTATCGAATATATCAAGTACGGAAGCAAGCTTTACCGATTCAGGCTCCATAGCTTCATGGGCGAAAGCAGCGGTTGATGCCACAGTAGCTAAAGGTATCCTGCAGGGCTATGCGAAGGACAATAGCTTCAAGCCTAGTAAACCTATTACTCGTGCTGAGGCAGTCGTTACCCTAGACCGTGCAGTGAATGCCAAAGCAACCGTTTACAGCTCAGCAGGAACCTATGGCCCTGCAACTGGAACGGAGACAATTGAAGGTGATGTAGTCATTAGCGTGACGGGCGTTACTTTGCAGAACATTATCATTACCGGGAATCTATTATTTAGTGAAGGCGTTGAAGAAGGCGATGCACGCCTTAATAATGTAACGATAAGGGGTGTGACCCGGGTAGAGGGTGGCGGCGTGAATTCCATCTATCTAAACCATACATTCGTAACTTCTCTTATCGTTGATAAGAAAAAAGGACCTGTTCGTATTGTCGTGGAGGGTTCCACAACAGTGGGAGAAGCTGCGATTCTTTCCCCCGCCACGCTTCAAGAATCGGGTACCACGGGGACTGGCTTCAGCAAGGTTATTTTATCTGAGTTATTATCCGCAGGTTCGAAGGTGACTTTAAAAGGAACATTTGATTCCTTAACGGTCAAAGGCAGTAAAATTCAGGTTGATATCCCTGAGGGCACTATCAAGGAATTTATCACAGCGTTAACAGCAACAGATACGACGCTTAACCTTGGCACTGATGCCAATATAGTTAGCCTTATCTTAGATACTGTAGCTAAGATTCTCGGAACGGGCACTATTGAAAAAGTGACGTTTAGCTCCGTTGCTAAGGACGGTACGACTTTTGAAAGCACAATTAGACTGTTGGATAAAGTGGGAAGTGCAGCTGCGTCGACTTCACCTTCGACTGGAGGAGCGGATACAACTGCTCCAACTCTATCCCATGTAACCAGTGGTCAAATTTCAGCTGGAGATAACGTATCGGGTAGAAGCAATGAAGGTGGCTATTTGTATCTGGTTCCTTCAACAACAGCGAAAACCATTACAGATCTGGAGCAATCTGTTGCGGACTCGTTAGGCAAAAAGCAATCGATAACAGCCAACGCAGATTCAATGATTAGCACAGTAGGTTTATCATTTGGTACTTATGTCGTTTATGCCGTTGATCATGCGAACAACATATCTATTGCTTCATCAGATATAGTCATTGGTACCAAACAGTTAACCGTCTCGAATTCAGCGCTGACAACAGAAAAAATGTATGATGGATCGACATCAGCAGCTGTGACAGCGGGCTCATTAATCGGAGTTGCTGCTGACGACACTGTAACCGTGAATGCAGTAGCCACTTACAATGACGCAGCAATCGGTATAGGCAAAACAATCACCGTGGTTTATACGTTGGGCGGAGCAAATGCAGCCAATTATATGGCGCCTGCAAGCTATACAGTAAATACAGGAGTCATTACAAACGCGCAGTTGACGATCGGGGATCCGGTATTCACACTTGTAGAAACGCAAGATGGAGATACATCATTAGTAGTTGCAGCAGGTTCTTTAGTTGGGGTTGTTGCGGGCGAAAATGTGACCGTGAATGCAGAAGCCGTTTATGATACATCTTCTCCAGATCATGCCAGACCATTAACTGTGGATTATGCAATAGCTGGTGCTGATCATGGGAATTATATGGCCCCTGTAAGCAATACTAACTACACGGTATACGTACAATCCAGTGTAGATACAGGTATTATCATAGACCTGATAACCACTACCAAAGTGTATGATGGAACGTCAGCAGCAGCTGTAGCAGCAGGTTCTAGAGATGGATCCTGTGTAGGCGAAGGGATTTGTCCGGAGGATGACGTAACGGTAGCAGCTTCTGGAGCTTATGATGATGAAAATGTAGGAACAAATAAGTCGATAACCGTGTCATATATGCTATTGGGGCCACCGATAGAGGTAGGAAACTATACGCCTCCAGCCAGCATTACAGTGACAGGTGCAATTACTGCAAAACAATTAACGATTACGGCACCAACAATAACAGCTTCTAAAGTGTATGATGGAACTGCAGTTGCAGACGTAACACCAGGTGCACTAACTAATGTGATTATGGGGGATGACGTACAATTACATGCTGTAGCCACTTACAATGACGCAGCTGTAGGAACGAATAAAGTAATAACGATTGAATATACACTTACAGGAGCTGATGCATTCAATTATATGGCCCCAGCAACCCAAACAGTAAGTACTGGTGAAATTACTGCTGCACGATAATATTCCTGTGCAAAGACTATTTACTCTATAAAAGCCTTCCTAAAGGAAGGGCATAAGCAACTAAGGCCTTCACCGTCGAATGGGACGGTGGAGGCTTTTTTAAATGATTTGATCGTCATGGAGAGAAAGTCGCTCTAGCTGCCAGTCATTAATTTGGTATTGATAACCATAATCATTTGGACTACCATACAAATAGGACGCTTACTCAAGGAGTGAAGGCAGATGCAAGGGGATAGGGGATCGACCAACCATTTTACAAAAGAGATGATTGATATGGCTGTTCGTCTATGGTCACGCTCTTCCATTTCATTAATAGATGTTCGCTACAAGCTGATTCATCCAGACAAGCCGATGTTAAACTATAAGCTGCCGACTAGTACGCTCGTCTATACCCAGGGGGGAACGGCTAGCATAAAATTGGATCGTATCTTCTATCAAGCGGGGAGATTTGGTATTTTCCATGGGGGGAAAGGGACGGAACTATCCATTCATCCTACCGATACAAGCTTGGAGATGTACATGGTCATGTATAAATCCGAAACGGCCCCATTTTATAAAAGAGAGCTTCATCGCTTGCTAGAGCAAATCAATCCGTTTATACAAGTGTATGGGTTCTCGCCGGAAAATCCCGTTTTTTTCATGGAGAAGTGCCGGAGCATGTATGAACACTGGAATCGGGAGTCTGCACAAAATCATTTTTATGCGAAGATTACGCTCTATCAGCTTATCTATGAAATATACAAGGAGCTGGAACAAGGGCATATTCACTACTTTGAGCCTGATTATGTGGAGCTGGTTAAGCAATACTTGGATCAAAATCATACCGAACCGGTGTCTATTGAACGACTGGCGGAAATGCTTCCTATTAGCAGGAGCCTTCTAAGTAAATTGTTTAGGAAACGCGAACAGAAAAGCTTACAGGCCTATTTGAATGAGAAAAGACTCGAGGCAGCCAAACGTTATTTGCAAAAACCGAATGTAACGATTCAAGAGGTTGCCAACGGATGCGGTTTTACAGATGAATTGAATTTGAACCGTATGTTTAAAAAATATATTCAAATGACGCCAAGCGATTATAGAAGAAAAATGATTGATAACTTTACCAAAAATGATATTGATAACAATTCTCACTATCTCTACAATGAGAGAGAACTAGACAGACTAGCGAAAATTACAGGAGACGGGGAGTTATCCATGTTTGGACAGACGAGAAGCAAGGAACTTTTTTTAGCGGCGGCCATAAGCCTCATGCTGCTCTTATCAGCATGTACATCGGCTGCACCAACGAATACAAGTTCTCCAAGCTCGGCACCGGCACAGTCGCAAGCTCAAGCAACGTCAAGTGCAGAAGCGAAGGAGACAGAGACAGCGGCACAAACACGAGTTGTCAAAACAGAGCATGGAGACGTTGAGGTTCCTGCCGATCCCCAGCGGATTGTATATTTGGTAGGCAATAATGTTGGCGATATTTTACCTTTCGGCAAGACCGTGGTTGGCGTTGATAAATACGGCGATCCATCGGAGCGGCCTGAAGAATGGATACAGCAATGGGGACAGTTTGTCTCAGCTGTTAAAGTGGTTCCGGGAGATGATCTGGAAGCCATTATGGCGCTTGAACCCGATCTTATTATTGGTTCTCCAACCTGGTCATCCTCCTCGATCGAGCAACTAAGTAAAATAGCCCCGACCATTTTCTATAATGAAATGGCTGCTTTGGAAGAGCGGATGAATTTCTTTGGTGAAGTGTTTGGCATGCCCGAGCGGGCCAGTGAACTGATCGCACAATATAGGGCTAAAGTCGAAGCCGCAAAGCAGCGTCTTATTGATGCGGGCCTTTATGATAAGAAAATTGCGTTTTTGCAAGGAGTGGAGGACGGTACCCCAGGCTTGCAAGGTGATAAAACGAGGGGAATTATCTACGAGGATCTAGGGATGCATGCGCCTGAAAGCATTGAAAAAGAGTTTTTTAACAGAGGGAATCCGAAATCGGAGGGCTATTATTCGCCCATTTCATTAGAGGTTATTGATCAATACTTGACCGATGCTGGGATTATCGCCTATTCGAATTTTGATCCAACTATAGAAGGCCTGGAAGCTAAGCTTTCTTCCGTTAGCATATGGAATACGATTCCGGCAGTACGAGAAAAGAATATTATGTTTTATCCAATTGGTGACACTCTAAATGATTATGACTATGCAAGCCGAATAGTCTCGTTAGATACTTTTGTCGATGCCTTGTTAGAGCTGCCGATTGCACAGAAGTAGCCCTCATTCGATAAAGAAGCGATGGTGCATGGGAGCCATAAAACCCACCTGGGCTGCTTCAGCCTAAAGGTGGGTTTTTCTGCTGGAAAAAAATGCTTTCACTTCGGGTGAATGGTTCTGCCTGCTGAAACGACCGCTCAGGTTATATTTTAAATTGGGCCATTTTGTCGAGTAATTCTTGAACCATATGGCTTAGCGCATCGGCGGAAGAGGCGATCTCCTCCATAGAGGCAAGCTGTTCTTCAGAGGCAGCGGCGACGCTATGGGCATTGCCTGATGTCTCCTGTGCGATGTGAGCCAGCTGCGCAGTCGTCGTAGTGATCTGTTCGGCGCTTGCCGATATTTGCTGGACCGAAGCGGATACCTCTTGAATTTGACTGTTGACGTCGGTCATTTCTGATGTGATTGCTTCGAATAACTTGCCGCTTTCTGCTACAGATTTCACCCCCGCTTCGACTTCCAAGCTGCCTTTGGCCATTGCTGCGGCGGCCTCTGCAGTATCATGTCTAACTCCTTCAATCAGTCCTCTGACCTGTTCAGCCGCATACTGCGTCTGTTCGGCAAGCTTGCGCACCTCTGAGGCAACGACAGCGAACCCCTTTCCTTGTTCACCGACACGGGCAGCCTCGATGGAGGCATTCAGTGCGAGCAGGTTCGTTTGCGAACTGATGCTTGTGATGATGCCGATTATGTTGCCAATCTCTTCTGACCGCTGGCTAAGCCGCCCAATCGCGCGCTCCGTATCAGTCACGGCAAGCTGCGCTTGCCCCATCTGGTTGACAGCTTGGAGGATACGGTTGCTGCCGTCGGCCGTTTGCTCCGCTACTCCGCTTGCCGATTCAGACACTTGCGCGGATGATTTGGAGATCCTCAGCACGCCAAGAGCCATTTCCGACATTACTGTCGTGGTGTGTTCAGCATGAGTATTTTGGGTCTGCGCTCCTTCAGCGGTATCTTGCATCGATGCGGCGATGGCTTCCGATGCTTGGCTCGTTTGCTCCGCACTCGCCGTCAATTGCTCTGACGTCGCGCCGATAGACATTGTCAAATCGGCAACCATCTGGAACATGTCTCTCAGCTTGTCCGTCATTACATTGAAATGCTGCGCTAATTGTCCAAACTCGTCGCCAGATTTCACTTCCAGCTTTTGCGTTAAGTCGCCTTCTGCCATTATTTGCAGCTTCCCGACTAGCGCACGAATGTGGCGCAGCACAATATAGCGGAGAAGGAGCGTCACAAGCAAACCGATCATAAGCATCGCAAAGCTGGCCATCAAAATCGAAATCATACGGTTGTGGGCATAGGTTGAGAAAATAATATCTTCCTTAACCGATGTTACGGCGTACCATGAAGCATTGCCTCCCGGCAGCTGGATCGGCTCAAATGAACGTAATATATTCAGTCCTTGGGAATTCGGAGTATAGCCCTTCAATGCTTCTTCTTCCTGTACCTGCTGCCAAAGCCTTTCATTTTGCTTGCTATCGCCGAATGGCTGGCCGAGCGAATCGGGGTTATCAGGATTGGCAACATAGTTGCCGTTTCCGGTTACGAGCGCAACATGGCCACCGAGTGGTTTATAGCTAGCGGCTTCCGTCTGCAAATGATCTAAGGAAATATCGGCTCCGATAATGGCCAGAAATTCGCCCTTCTCATCCACAATCGGCATGATGATCGACATTAATTGTACAGTCTGTCCGTCTATTTCCCAGGCGTAAGGCTCCATATAGACCATTTTTTTCGTCTGTTTAGGTATGTAATAATAATCGCCTAGCCCCGGACTTTCGTAGTCTACGTTCGGTTTTGCGACAACTGCGCCTCCACTGCGAACAATCCAAGGCAAGAAGCGCCCCGTCTTGTCATCGTAGTCCGTCAATGAAACAGATTCCGCGTCTTTGTTGTCGAAGGCATTCGGTTCCCATAAGGTATAGAAGCTAAGAAGCTCCGGACGCTGCTCCAGCATACGGGTCAACAGAGAAACGATATCTGCGCGCGACATGCTCCTATTTTCTCTTGCCTCAAGCAAGGTGTCCGACAAAGCGCCAAGTGTTGAATGGACGGATGTCAGCTGATTCTCCAGCATAACAGCGAACGCTTTGCCGGCATTCTGGGCTTCCAGCTCTCCTTTGGCTGAACTGACTTTTTTCAGTTGAGTTAGATTGACTGTGATTAGCGCGCTGAACACAAGGAGCAGCACGAGCCCTATCACCGATACTAGCTTAATCAGCAAGGATAAATTCCGTAATCTTCTCATGACGTCACTCCTAAGATGATTTATTTTACATAAATTAACAATTTATCATTATTGATTAGGGAATGCTGAAGCCTTTCGTTGATTCTATGTCGAAAAATGGGGTTTGATTTGATCATAGAGGGGAAGTGTTAGGTAAAGATAAAAAGTGTGGCCCAAATTATTTAGCTGATGTTTCTTACGTATGCAAGTCCTGCAAAAGCGGTCTGGGTGCCGGCAGCATCAGCAACGGTGCTTGTTCATTCTTCTCCCTTCGCGTAAAATATGATTGATAATCATTCTTAATTGATGGGCGGAAAAAGACAATGCTGGACACGAGAACTCACACGTTTGGAGACAGCCATTATATTCAGACCACGGACGGGCGCCAGCTGCATTATATGGAGAACGGAGCAGGCGAATTTACCGTCGTATTCGAATCAGGCATGGGCTTGTCCCGCTCCACTTGGGGGCTTGTACAGCCGCTAGTTGCAAAATATGCGCGAGCCGTCGTCTACGACCGCGCGGGCACCGGAAGGAGCCAGCCGGACGGGGCGCCAAGGACGCTGGCTAGAATAACGGAAGATCTGGCTTGCTTGTTGAACCATTTGGGAACAGGCCCATTTATCCTCGTCGGGCATAGCTGGGGCGGACCGATTATTCGCACGGCAGCTGCGATGAATCCAGCACACATACATGGGCTTGTTCTGGTCGATCCATCGGACGAGCATTGTGGGCTATATTTTGAACAATCGACAGTGAAGCATTACGCAAGAATGAATAAGGTGATTCCGCTTCTTGCAAGAACGGGTCTGTATCGGCTAATGGGGAGCAGGCCTGGCAGGCTCCTACCTAAGGATGTATATAAGGAACACTACAAGGAGGACTTCACTCTGCAGGCAGCTAGAACGATGTTAGCTGAAGGAGCGCCGTTCCTTGAGGACTTAAGAGCGCTTAGGGAGCATCCGCTTAAATTGGAGGCCATAGAGGTGTCCGTCATCTCTGGCACTCAAATGTCTCGTATGGAGCAAAAGTTTCGGCCTGCGCTTCATGAAGCCCATCGACAGACGGTCGCTGCATTAGCGAGAGGCCGTTTGATTGAGGCTCCGCATTCCGGGCACATGATTATGTACACAGAGCCTCGTCTAATTGTAGACGAGATAAAACGGATGATTGAATAAGCTGGGAGGTTGCCAACAGTGGGTTACGCTTACGAGGAGTTGGCTCAATATTTTGCTGATACGCCGCTTAGGCTGTACGGTGTATACCGAACGCGGCTTGAAGCGAACCGGATCTACGGTGGCCATGTGGACAAGCCGACGACAAAGTGTGCTGTCATTATTGCGCTGGATGGGGAAGCGGAGTTTATATTCGATGACAAGGAGCGTTATCTGCTAGTACCGGGCAAGGTACTGATCGGCGGCGCGGGTAGGCAGCTTGAGATTCTCTCCGGTGAACAAGGATTTCGGTATTGTTTGGCTCATTATTTACCCATTGATTCTATCCATGTCAAAGCTAACGAATTTATCGAATTGAATGGGAGTCCGGCTGGAGCAGCACCAGCGAGACAGCCACAGGATATTGTCGTGCTGGAGGCTGCGCTTTCGCCCGATCTTCTTCGGCTCGTTGACGCACTGATTGAGGCAGATTCCTTCCCCGATTTCATGAACTTGCTGGAGAAGAAGTCGATCTTCTATCAGGTCGTTGCCAACCTATTGCAATCGGAGCGGCATGGCCAGAATAAGGAAAGCTATCCGGTAATTGAGGATGCTATCCTGTATATCCAAGCGCATTTCATGGAGCCCATTACGCTTGCGGCGCTAGCCGAGCGATACAAGCTGAAGTCCAAGTATTTCTCGCATCTATTCACTAAGTATACGGGGATGGGACCCATCGACTACCTGATTCACTACCGGATGAACAAAGCGCAGGAGTGGCTGCAGACAAAGCAATTCTCAGTATCCGCCGTTGCTCGCAGCGTTGGATACGTAGACCCGTATTATTTCAGCAGATTGTTTAAAAAATATAAAGGAATCGCCCCCAGCCAGGTTGTACTGAGCAGCAGGGAGCTTGAACGCTGACGCGAAATGCCTGCCGTGGAAATCGTCCATCCCTTGAGCGGGAATCTCTCCATTCTCATCCAGTGCTTATGATGGTACTGTTTTAATAGTGAATGAGAATTGTTATCGGTAAAGGTAACAGAAAAGAGGATGTTAGTCATGTATTGGAATTCGAGAAAAACAAGTTATCCCGTAATCGTTGGATTGCTGAGCCTGATTTTGTTCTTGAGTGCTTGCTCTGGCCATGCGGGATCGAATAATGGAGGGGCGCCAAGCCCTTCACCAAGCCCATCACCGAGTGCCGTCAGCGAGCAGGAAAAGTCAGCGGCATTTCCGCGCACCATCGAGGCCGCCAACGGAAGCATTGTCATTGAGAAGCAGCCAGAGCGCATCGCGGTGGTTCACTGGGGCTACATAGAATCAATTCTGCTCTTCGATCTGAAGACCGTGGGACTCGCATTGCCGTTTACGAAGGAGAGCTCCTCGCTGGAATCGGACAACTACAAGCCTTATGTAGACAAGATTGACGAATTATTAGTTGTAGGCGAGAACACGACGGTTAACATGGAGAGTCTGCTGGAGTATGCGCCAGATCTCATTATTGCCGGGAACGCAATTAACGCTGAAGTAACCGATCAACTGGAGAAAATTGCGACGACGGTTGTCGTCGACGAGGCTCAGACCGACGTGTGGACCAACTGGCCGGCGCTCGTCACGAAGTTTGGCGAAATTTTGGGTCAAGAGGATGTGGCGACCGATTTCATCGCTGGATTCGAGAACAAAATCAAGGACGCCAAGGAAAAGCTGGCCGATGTAGAAGGCAACGTGGCATTTCTGCAAATTCGGGATAAGGTAGCCTACTTGGGTGGAACAAAAACGTTGACGCCATATTACGAGAAGGGACTCGACCTTAAGGCACCGGATGACTCCGTTATGGAGCAAGGCGTAGAGATGTCGCTGGAAGGACTGGCCGAGCTGAATCCGGACCATCTGTTCCTCGGTTATTTTAACTATAATAATCCTTCAATGGCTGCTGTCTCAGACGAGTGGGAGAAGAGCGAGGTATGGAAGAAGCTGAAAGCTGTCGAAAGCGGTCAAGTGTATGGGTTCAATGGTGCGCTAGGCATGGGCTACGGCCCGATTGGCCAGAGCTATGGCATTGACACGGTAGTCGAGGCGCTCGACAAGTAAATCCTGAATCATTGAATAGGCTTCCTCCTTTGGGGGAAGCTTTTTCTTAGTCTAGAGGGGGAGGAGGGGCTGTATCTTGTTCACGATTAACTTAAGAGAGCTTCTAAGAGGCCAAAAGCGCAGGTCTTGGGTTAATTCTGCCCAAGGACCTGCGCTTTCTTCATGAAACGATTCCTGTCTAGCTCATTGGGGATGTACACCACAGAATTAATCACTATTGGGACGATCCCTTCACAATAAGCATACGACTAAATAATGACTATTTAACTTCTGCCTCAGCTGGATCTGTGGAAGGCACGGGAACGGCTTCCGTTACGCTCGGTTGAATATCACTATCCGACTCAGACGGATCGGTGGAAGGCACGGGAACGGCTTCCGTTACGCTCGGTTGAATATCACTATCCGACTCAGACGGATCGGTGGAAGGCACGGGAACGGCTTCCGTTACGCTCGGTTGAATATCACTAGCTGCCTCAGATAGATCTGTGGAAGGCACGGGAACGGCTTCCGTTACGCCCGGTTGATTATTACTAGCTGCCTCAGATGGAGCGGTGGAAGGCACGGGAACGGGTTCCGCTGATGAGTTGGCCGTTTGATTTTGAGCGCTGGCCGCTTTAGCCTCAGCTACCTGGGGCGTATTGCCTGATGCCCATACCGCAGCGGATGTACTGATTAAAGCTACCGCAAATACGGTTGAAACAGATAGAAAAATGGTTTTCTTGCTCAGGTTCTTAACATTTAGCATCAGGGATAATCTCCTTTTTAATTGTTTTCCATCACCGGATAAAGAGGCGCCAAGCTGCACGGGGATATTTCTTGATTCTGAAATTACGTTTAAAATCGTTTGCCCGTAACGTATTCGCTCGGCCTGGGACATGCCTTTGACCACTTCTTCATCGCAGGATAGCTCGCTCCATGTATGAATGTCCTTACGAAGAAAATGAACAAAAGGGTTAAACCAATGCAGGGCGCTGGCTCCTAGAATACACACTTTAACCCATAAATCTTTGCGTTTCAGATGAATCAGCTCATGACGGATGATCATGCTCATGTCTACGCTTGCGGTACTCTCCATAGGGAGATAAATGACAGGCTTCCAAAGGCCAACAAGAATGGGACTCTGAATAGAGGAGCTATAAGCAAGCCGGACGTTGCTTTTAATTCCAAGCGCCTGCTTCATCAGGTAAAGCTGGTTAACCGCCTCGCTGTTTAATGGGACGGCTGTGCTCGTATTTGCCAGCTGCTTTAAAAATCTACGGTAACAATAAGTTTGCCAGGCTGCAAAAGCTAAAACTCCGATTGCCCATATGGCTATTACAAAAAAAGCCGCATTTGTTGAAATTGTCCATTCTGGAAAGAGCGGCTCAGGCTTGAAGCTCAATAATGCTCCGGGCTGGGCATGCTGTACGCTCGAAGCAGATTCATTCATGCTGGGATCGTTTGGCGTACGGAATGGAACTATTCGCGAAATCCACTGAATGATAAGAACGATGGGTAATAAATACAAGCCTACCGCCATTTTGTTAATGACGTACCGCCACTTCGTAGGCCAAATCGCGGTGGATAGGTGCTGTGTTAACCAAATAAATGTGACAACGACAGTTCCAGCTACGGTTAGGCTGGACATCAATGCAAAAAGGTTATTCATATGCAGCACCTACTTTTCCGACAGCCATTTTTTAAGTTCCGCGATATCCTCGTCGGATAGCTTATCACCATCGTACAAAGCCGAAACCATATTCTTTACGGAGCCTTGATATAAGCCATCCAAGACGTGCTGCGTCCCTATTAGCCTGTAATTCTCGGCCGAAATAAGCGGCTCGTATTTATTGATCCGTCCATGTCTTGTAGTAGTCAGCGCCCCTTTCTCGACTAGGCGCGAGAGGAAAGTAGAAATGGTCTGTGCCTTCCATTCCTTTCCTTTTAGAGCAAACAAGCTTAGAAGCTCAGTAGATGTGACTGGCGGGGTGCACTCCCAAATCACCTCCATTAGCTCTAATTCCGTATCCGACAACTTTTGGATCTGGTTCACTGTGAACACCTCTTTACTTCGTTATGCGTCCATAACGAGCTTAGTTACTACATGATGTAGTAACTAAAACCTACTACAATTTGTAGTAGGTTGTCAAGTTAGCGGATGGGTTTGACGCCCTCAAGTTAACTTGCTTATTGGTCAGAGTGTGCAATAAAAATAACCTCCCTTCGTTATGTACAACGTAAGGAGGTTATTTTTATTCTTATGATTACCGATCTTTCCTATTTTCTTGTAGTTCGTCCAATTGATGCTCCAAAAGCTCTAGCTGCTCTTTATTTTGCTGGACGGTGTCCATGTGTTCGTGATGTTGCTCTGCATTATCTAGCGCATTTTCTGCATGTGCTATTGAATCGTATGCTTGCTGAGCTGTTTGCTCTCCCGGATAAGACATCGCTTGCTTCACCGCATGATTTGCCTTTTGGACAGAGTTACTGAGCAAAGTGCTTGGATGATCATTTTTCCAGCTTGTGTCTGTGTGCTTAGCCAAGTGTACTTTTTCCCCCTCTCGATTAGGTCATGTTGTCCACACTATAGTTTTGTAAAATATCCAAGAAAATATGCATGGATTGCAGCTAACGAACAGACATATGAGCTGAAAATATAATAAAGCCGGTAGCTAAATAGCTGACTCAAGGTACAATTTACGCAAGTTTAAAAGCGCACGCTCTTTACTCTAAGAAAAAACCGTAGAACTGACTGTAAGTATTGAAAGCATACAATTTTGATAATTGAATTGATTCGATAGAGCTATTTCTTTCGAGTTCTAAAAAAGGTAAAATTTAAATTAAATTACTTTTGTATACTTATCCCCGTTGAAAAGAAGGGTGATTTGTAAGAGAAAACATGTGGAGGAAGTCGGATTACGGTACTTTGTACAATAGTACAAAAAAAAGTAGTAGGGGGAGCAATTTTGAATAAAACAATTAAAATAACACTTTTCATCGTAGCTATATTTTTATTGTTAGATTCTTTCGGAAATGTTTTTGGCGAAATGATATTTGTGAAGAAAATATTTGCAATATTAATTGCTGTTATCTCTTTGTTAATAGGGTATTTTCTTTACGAGATAAAAATAAAAAACAGGTGTGATTTTGTTGAGGAATAAATGGAAATTGAAATTTGTAATTGGAATAACAACGGGTACTATGTGCACCAACCATGGGTAGGTCCAGTTTGGTGTACTCCTAATTGAAAAGATAAAAACAACAGACTTTTACTTTAAGATCTAGTTTTTTGAATTTGAAGAGGTGCCAATATATGCGCTTGATCGTCCTTAACTGGAGGATTAAGCGCTGTTTGTGTGAGTTCAAACAAAGATTTCTGGGTAGAGAGCCACCACGTAGATGATGTCTGAAAGTCAGCCACGAAGCAAATATTGGTTATCTTGTGGAACTCTGAGTAGGAATGTCGATTCGGTAAGCAGATTTTCTCCCTTTGCCCATTTATTCAGCTTCATCATTGCTTAAGAATTGACAGGATCATAGAATACTAGCATGATTTAAATAGATATTCTTTATTTTATAGGGAAAGAGGGGGTATTCAACATGAAAACCTATCTTGTATTCGGTGCCAGCAAAGGATTAGGAGATGCATTCGTCAGAGGAGTTCCTGAGCAAGGAGATAAAGTATGGGTCGTTTCGCGAAGCAAGCCTGAAAGTTTGGACTTGAATGATGGTGTAGAGCGGATATGGATACAGGCTGATTTGTCTGAGCTGCACGCCGCTGCACTCGTCACGGATAAGCTGCAAAACGAAACAGTGGACGTTCTCATTTACAATGTGGGGCTTTGGGAAAAGGAAGGTTTTGAAGATCATTATACGTTTGATAAAGATGAGCCAGCGGATATAAGTCAGTTGATTCATGTAAATATCACTTCGGCCATTGTATGCATTCAGGCAGTATTACCCCATATCCGGCAATCGACAGCTGGTAAAATTATTCTCATCGGTTCAACCGCCGGTCTGAACAATTCAAACAGCACGCAGGTCTCTTTTGTCGCGTCCAAATTTGCCATTCGTGGCATTACAGAAGCTCTCAGAGAGCATACAAGAAGTGACGGTATTGCCGTTACTTGTATCAACCCGGGTGAGCTGGCAGCTGAAATTCCTTATGAAGAAGGAAGTGAGCGGGCACTATCCGCCTATAATGGGACACGAATTCCACTTCAGGATATCGTTGCTCTAGTGAAATGCGTAGTCAGTCTGTCCAAGGCATCGTGTGTGAAAGAAATCAATATCCCAGCTTTAACGGATATGAACACCTAATTATGATTCGATACAAAATACATATGAAGAGGGAATTAGCCTCTTAGCGCAGTCTGGACACATGCAGGCTGCTTTTTTTATATTTATTGACGAGTCCTATTGTCCTAGTGTACTATTTAAATAGAACAGTTGTTGTAGATCATTTTTAATTATTACAAAAAAACTGTGGGCAAAAGAATCAGCAAGCTCATACCTTCTTTATCAGAAATAGATTTAAAATTCTGACTGACTGAATAGCCAATTTATATTGAATAGAGGGGGAATAAGAATGAATTCGATCAAAAAAATCACAGAAATAAACGAGGTATCCTTGTTTCGTCTTTACTTGTTGAGGGCGCTGTACCTTCTCGTTGTTGTGGGGCTCGGTATTGTGCAATGGCCAGCAGTGATCGATCAGATCATTCATCAGGAGAAGTCGTGGGAGCTAATGGATGGAGTGGTTGCCTGCATGCTGACTTCCTTTTCGGTTTTATCCATACTGGGACTGCGCTATCCGCTGCAGATGCTGCCCTTGCTGCTGTGGGAATTGGGGTGGAAGTCCATTTGGCTGATCGTTGTTGCACTGCCATTATGGACAGCTGGCCAAATGGATGAGTCAACATGGGAGACGGCCTCAGCCTGTTTGTTGGTCGTGATTTTTCCTTTCATTATTCCTTGGCGGTATGTGTTGACGAACTACGTGAAGAAGCGCGGGGAGCGGTGGCACTAGAAGGTGATGTAAGTGGGAATAGAACCAAAAAGGCGCCCGAGCAGGTGCCTTTTTTAATTTCGTCTTATAGCTACTGTAATCGGCACATGTTTAATATTGCAATGTAGGGGGCAGTTATGAGAGGCCCATGGCTTTGTTCTCACCCTTTGAATGAAACGGATATTTTAGTGGAAATCATTACATGCTAAAAAAAATTAGACGCAATGAAAAATATTAGAACTCTCAGTTGTATTAAAAGTGAAAGGGGGTGCTGAGGTGTACAATTCATATGAGCTCAATGAATCTGTACGGCGGGCCTTGGATCTATATTCACACAGCTTGATTAAAATAGCCTTTACGTACCTGAAAAATATAGCTGATGCAGAAGAAGTGACCCAAGAGGTATTTCTCACCTATTTGCAGAAGCGCCCTGTGTTTGAAAACAGTGAACACGAAAAAGCGTGGTTGATTCGATTAACCATTAATAAAAGTAAAAATATGCTGAAAACCGGATGGTTCAAAAGCAGAAATCCTGTTCCCGAAGATCTTAGCTATCTCCCACCAGAAGAAAATGGGATTTTGCAGGCTGTACTGGCCTTGGACAAGAAGTATCGAATTCCAATTCATCTGCACTACTATGAGGGATATTCCATCAAGGAAATTGCAGATATCATGCAGACTAAGTCGGCAACGGTAGGAACATGGCTCGCGAGAGGACGTCTTATCTTAAAAGACAAGATTGGAGGCCTGGAGGATGAAGAACTCTGTTTATAAATCCGCGATGTCCCGTGTGAAAACAAGTGAGAATTTTAAAGAGGCAACCTATCAGAAGCTGATGTCGGAAATGGAAAAGACAGCACAACCAAATAGCAGCAATCAAAAGGAGTCGTTTAAAATGGAAAAAGCTAAAAAAAGAACGTTAACAGGTTGGACAGTTGGTATTGCAGCATGTGCAGTATTATCGGTAGGCATCTTCGCGATGAATCAGGATACACCAAATACAACAAATGTGCCAAATACAACACCGGAGTCGGCTGCTGTTGCAACGAAGCCTCCTACGAGTGGCAAAGCGGTTGTCAATATCGAGGGTGAGATTACGGAAGTGAGCACAGATGGAAAAAGCTTTAAGGTTGGTGACTTATGGGTAACCGTAACCTCAGAAACTGGAATGGGCATCGAAGGGCCAACGGCAGCCGAGCCGTCTGAAGAGCTGCTGCAAAAGGAGTTTAAAGTCGGCAATATCGTATCTGGATTTACGACAGAGGATGTAAGCACAGGAAAAGTGAATGCAGCACGCATCTACAATAACATGGCTCCGCAGAAATAAGATAGATACCTGGAGCGTAACGCAGATGGTTTTGAAGTTTACCGTTGCACAAAGAAGGCCAACAGTCACCCTCTTACGAGTGACTGCGGCCTATTTGTGTTTGTCGATGTGTTGTCGAAATTATGGTGAAACTCAGAGCGGGCTGAGATAAACCTCCAGTGCAGAAATGGTAGGACACCAGCGCGATTCTTCAATAGTTAGGCGGATGTGTCTTGCCGTTACTGCTGGAAATTTAAGTATGCGCTTGTAGCCGACAATCGTGCATTCACAGAATTGCTCCCAAGAACCGTCATGCAGGTACTCCATACGGAATTTTTCGATCCGTTGACCGGATTGGATATGTTCTTTGAGCACGATTCTGTCAAATGCTTGTTCGACATTCAAATCGATTTCGATCACGGCATGCTCAGTGCCTTCTTTGGGACACCAATACGTATTTTTGTCACCATCTAAAATCCGATTGGCATCGTGGTTCTCGTCCAATGCTTCCGTCGCCGCAGCATTTGCATTCGCGGCAAGATTATGCTGGAACGTGGACCTGATCATTTGTCCGAGCTCAGCCATTTGCCTCGCATCATTTTCATGTATGAGTCCGCGCCCGTCGGGAGGAAGGTTCAGAAGAAAGGTCGAATTTCCACCAACCGATTTATAGTAGATATCCAAGAGCTCTTCCAGATTTCTAACCTTGTCATCCTCACCGGCGTGGTAGAACCAACCTGGCCGAATCGAGGTATTTACTTCAGCCGGATACCATGTGAGCTTATCTTTCCCTTGAATGGCTTCTCTGCTGCCTAAATTCTCGTCTCTTGAGTTCGTTCGCTTGGAAAACTTGCCATCGTCAACATGCTGCGACTCTTCTTGAATTTTCTCGCAATCCTGAAGCTCTGCTGGAACGACACTCCACTCGGAATCGCGAGTATGGCCCGCCTCATTGCCGCACCAACGAACATCAGGACCGCATACGGATATGACTGCGCCTGGCTGCAATTCACGAATCACCTCGTAATAGCCATCCCAATCGTAAACTTGTTTTAATCCATTGGGCCCCTCGCCGCAAGCTCCGTCAAACCATACACAGAAGATGTCGCCATAATTGGTCAGCAGCTCGCGCAGCTGATTTTTCAAATAGTCGTTGTAGAAAGAGGAGCCGTACCGTTGATCGTGACGATCCCAGGGGGATAAATATACGCCGAATGCAATCCCTCCTTCACGGCAAGCATCCGCTACCTCCTGCACAAGGTCGCCATTCCCGCCGCGCCATGGACTGTTCTTAACCGAATACTCCGTATAGGCGCTCGGCCAAAGGCAGAATCCGTCATGATGCTTGCAAGTCAGGATCAAGCCCTTCATTCCAGCCGATTTACAGACTTCTACCCATTGCTTCGCGCTAAATTCTAGCGGGTTGAAGATTGCTGGATCCTCGTCACCCAGTCCCCATTCCATATCCGTAAATGTGTTAACGCCGAAGTGGATAAAGGAATAGAACTCCAGCTCCTGCCAGGCCACCTGTCGTGCTGACGGTATGATTTGTGCAGCATTTCTGATTCGTTCACTCATTGGTACGCTCCCCTTTGATTGTCGATTCATACATCAGTAGTTCTACGTCATAGCTGCTTAAAGTCAGTGAGCGCTCGAAGCGACTGCCAGTAAGGAAGCCAGATGCTGGCCTATCGAGCTCTATCGTTTGCTCAGTGCCGGTGGTGTTCACATAGATAACGGAGCCGTTTTCCAGTTCGCGTGCAATAATTCCTGATGGAGTAGACGGCCCTTTCTGTATGCCAAGCGCTGAATACAAGGGGTCCAGAAGCGCTGTAAGGAAGCTCGTATTGGCGGGAATGGCGACATAAATGGCTTCTCCCTTGCCGTATTTGTTCCGTGTCACTGCGGGCGACTTATCCCATGTATTGGTAAAAGTTGCTACTGTCTCAGCCGTATGAGCCTCAAGGATTTCATAATAGTCGATATCAGGCTGCAGCTCACGCCCTCCGAGTGAAATAATCGGTTTCTCACGCTCTAAGCGAAGCTCCGTCTTCTCCAGTCCGCCAGCATTTTCGATAGGCGTATGACTTCTGGTTCTCGAGAATGCTCCGCTGCGAATGCCAAATACATCACTAAGCTCTCCCGGAAGCGGTGTGTCGAATACGCGGTTGTGCTCATTGACCTTCGCTGAATATGCCGTCATTACAACGGTTCCACCGCCTTCTACGAAGGAGCGAATGGCTGCCGCCGATGCTTTATCCATCACGGCATGTCCCGGCACGATCAGAATTTTATAATCGTTTTGCAGCTGGCGCAAATTTACAATATTACAGTCAAGATTAGCCAGCATAAGTGTCTCATAGGCTTGCAGCACTTGCTCGGTATACTCCATTTTGTAATAGCTGCGGTTGCCTGCCATCACCTTCAAGCTTTCGTAGGAATAAGCAATGGCGATCTCCGGCTTCGTCCTTCTGGGAAGGCCTAGTTCCTTCAAAAGGTTGAATTCCTCAGCGATTTGTTTGAACTCGTCGTACTTCCAGCCTGGAGTTCCGTCATGGTCCACTAGACCGAATACATACTGCTCCTCTCCCCCTAACATTGTACGCCAGGTCCACGCACAGACCGCTTGACCTCTATATACTAAAGAGAGATAGGCGTACATTCTCATTGCATTGCGCGGCGAACCGTAACCTCCAAAGTCACCGGTTTGGAATTCGAGGCACCAAATGGGTTTATCAAGCTCTCCGATACGATGATCCATAAAGAAGCAAGCGGCTGTCAAAGCTTTTCTGTCTTCTGGATTAGTGCCCGGATAAAAACCGATTCCTGGCAAGTCAATCATATCTTGATACTGCTTCAAATAATCGAACCCGTATCCGGGATTTTCAGACCAATGGTTGGTAGACTCTCTGGCATGTGGGGCCAATCGTTTGACGAGAAGGCTTAAACCATGCATATACGCCAAAGTTTCATCGGAATAAAAACGCCACATGTCGATTACCCGTTCCGGAGCACCTTGTATTTGACCCGAAATCGGCAGTACAACATCGTGAAAGCTATTCAGCTTTCGAGACCAGCGATGAGTCGTCCATGCTTGGTTCAAGTTGTCTATGGTTTTATATTTCTCCTTAAGCCAAGCTTCAAAGCGGTCTCTGGCGGCACTGGAATAGGAAGGCGCACCCGAGCCGAGCTCATTGCACAAACCAAAGGCGTAAAGGGCAGGATGGTTTCGGTAGCGGCACACTAGTTTTTCCGCGAATTTGTAGGCATACTCTTGAAAAGCAGGATGGCCGATATCTTCCATATATCGCGTTTGCGCTTCTAATCGATTGCCGTTTGTATCTGTGCGGTCGATCTCGGGATATTTTTTGTGCAGCCATGTGGGAGCGGGGCGGGTAGCAATATCAAGAACAACCTCTATACCAGCCTCGTGAAAAAGATCCATTACTTCATCGAACCACTCAAATGTAAAGTTCCCCTCAGACGGCTCATAGCTGTCCCAGCATAGGTGCCCCAGTCGGACAATATTGAAGGAGGCCTTTTTCATCATTTCAATATCGTGCTTCCATCGCTCGCGGGGCCAATCGTGAGGATGGTAATTCGTTCCTGCAAATAACAAGCTGATCACCGCCATATAAAATAATTAAATATACAGACCATATTAAATGCTGTATTCCAAATAAGAAATATAAAAAATGAATGCTAATATATAAGAATATGAAAATCAAAATGAACGACCAATATATTTATATAAATATCGTTTTATTGTTATTTATGCATTCATGAAGTCAGCGATATACTAAACATCAATCATATACAAGGAGGTCACAGAATGAGAAAAAGATTTGTGAAGCAAGCGTCTATTGCGCTTGTAGCCGGATTAACGCTTTTAACTGCTGTTGGCTGCAGCCAAACATCCAATTCAGAGAAAAATGCACAAGGGGAAACAGAGAATGCAGGTCAACAAGAGGCTACGATTTCATTAGGTCGTGTTGTAGGCTCCGATAACAAATTTAAAAATGGAGAGAGCATAGAAAACAATGTTCACACCAAGTGGGCTAAAGAGAAGTTCGGCATTAACTTTAAGGTGGATTGGACCGTCGGAACTGGCGAGGCCTATTCCACAAGACTCCGTCTGCTGCTTAACTCCAACGACAAACTGCCGGATGTCTTCACATTGAGTGATCCGACGCTTGAGAATCAGGTGGTCGATTCCGGCAAAGTTATGGACATTGATGAAGCCTTCGATAAATATGCTTCGCCGCGAATCAAGGAGCTTTACGCTCAATATCCTGAAATCTGGAATACGGTAAGCTACGATGGCAAACATTATGGTCTTCCTACCTTCAATGCTGTCAGTTCCTTCAGCGTCATGTGGATTCGTCAGGATTGGCTGGATAAATTGGGACTGCAGGTGCCAAAAACCATTGAAGAGATGGAAACTGTCATGGATGCATTCGTTAATCAAGATCCTGATGGCAACGGGCAAAAGGACACCATCGGGTTGTCTCTTTCCCTTAAAAAAGGCGTTACAGCCGTGAAGGATACGTATATGGTATCCAGTGATTTCTTATTTGGACAAGCAGCTATCCCAACCTACTGGACGGAGGCGGCAGACGGGACGCTGCAGTACGGGTCCGTGCAGCCGACAGTGAAGGAGGGGCTGACCAAGCTTAGCGAGTGGATGAGCAAAGGTTATCTAGATAAAGATGCAGGGGTTATGGATGAAGCCAAGGCAGCGGAAAGCTTTGTACAGGGCAAATCCGGCATGGTGTTCGGACCAACATGGATGGCGACTTATCCATTCAACGCCGATATGAAGTTTGATTATAAGCCAGTACCGATACCAGCAGGTATTGACGGGAAGATGGGGTTCGGCAGCGAACCGCAATCCTCAGTCCGATTCTATTTCAACAAGGACTTTAAGTATATGGAAGCATTTTTCAATTATTTGGACGCTATTATGGGACCAGGCTTCTACGATCCTGATTCGGAATTCGCTAACGGTTGGGCGGAGGGCTACGATTATGTCCTGAAAGACGGAGAGCCCGTTTATGATCAGGATCAAATTCCAGGTGGCTGGATCGATGTGAAGAAGTATTCGATTTACGGAAACGATATCCAAACGCCCAAAAAAGAGCTTGAGGTCATGGCCAAGCTAGGTCAAGGGATTGCGCCAGAAACGCCTTATGAGAAGTATTTCTCAGCCAGACCGAAGAAATGGGCGGAAGCTGCTGCAGTATTGCAAACGTATCTCGACGACGCCGCTATTTTTGATCGGTATACTGGACCACCAACAGCAACGATGGCTCAAAAAGGCGAATTGCTTCGCAAAATGGAAAATGAAGCCTTCCTGAAGATTATTTATGGAAATGAATCTCCAGACTCTTTCGATGCTTTTGTTAGTAAGTGGAAGTCTTCTGGCGGCGACGATATTACCAAAGAAGTAAACGAGTGGTATCAAGCGGTTAACAAATAGAAGATTTTTCTTCGGCAGGCCTTGCGGGGCATATCGACGAAAGGCCTGTTTTATTTTCTAAATTAGCAAAAAAGGAGTTGTCTGGATGATGGAATGGAAGAAGAGGAGGATGAAGGTTTTTCGCCAGCTTCCTCTTCATTTGCTCATACTGCCATCTGTAATCTGCTTGCTTGTATTTAATTACGCGCCTATGGCTGGGCTACTGATGGCTTTTCAGGACTACAAGCCTCGCCTTGGCCTTCTGAATTCGCCATGGGTTGGCTTAGAGCATTTTCAGTATATGTTTACGTATCCCGACAGCATACAAGTGATTTATAACACGCTATTAATCGCTTCGCTTAAAATTGGAGCTAATACTGTGGTGCCTATCGTGTTCGCCTTGCTTCTGAATGAGGTTCGCGTCATGATGTTCAAAAGGTTTGTACAGACGTTCGTTTATCTTCCTCATTTCTTGTCTTGGGTTATATTGGGCGGTATCTTGACGGATATCTTAGGCAATAAAGGGATTGTGAATCAGCTATTATCCCTGCTGGGAGCAGGTTCTGTGTTCTTTCTCGGCGACGGCACTTGGTTTCGGATAACGGTCGTGGTCAGCGATGTGTGGAAGGAATTCGGCTTTTCCACGATTATCTATCTTGCGGCCATGAGCGGCATTAATATGTCATTGTACGAAGCGGCTGAAATGGATGGAGCAAGCCGCTTCAAGCAAACCTTCTATGTCACCTTGCCGGCGCTTGTGCCCGTTATACTGGTTGTAGGAACGTTGGCGCTAGGCAATATCCTTAACGCGGGCTTCGACCAAATCTTCAATCTGTACAATCCGCTCGTTTACCGCGAAGGAGATATTATTGATACCTTTGTTTACAGGGTAGGGCTTATGAATGGATCGTTCAGTTTTGCGACAGCCGTCGGCTTGTTCAAATCGGTAGTGAGCTTCATCCTGATCGTTGCTGCGTACCGACTTGCCTACCGGTTTGGCAATTATCGCATTTTTTAAAGTAAAGGCAGGCTGATTCTATGTATCGAGACACAATCGCTTATCGATGGTTTACTATATTCAATACATTGCTTCTGACAGTGATATCCGTTTTATGTATTTTGCCGCTGGTTCATGTTGCAGCCGTATCTTTAAGCTCGAGCTCGGCTGCAACGGCCAACCAGGTGTATTTCTGGCCGGTTGGATTTACGGGTGAAGCTTACTTGAGGACGCTATCAAATCCTTTATTTTTGCGTTCCCTAATCATATCGGCGGAAAGAACAGTCAGCGGCACCTTGTTGTCCATGGCATTGACCGTTACAGCGGCCTATACGCTATCGCGTTCATTTTACGGCAGAGGATTTTATTCGTGGTTTTTCGTATTTACGATGCTGTTTAACGGCGGCTTGATTCCGAGCTATTTGGTAGTTACGCAACTGCATTTGACTAATACGCTAGGGGCCCTTATCCTTCCGGCAGCCGTTAACGTGTTTAATACGATTCTTATGATGCAATTTTTTCGAGCCATTCCGAAAGAGCTTGAAGAAGCGGCTTTAATAGACGGAGCTGGCTATATGAGATCGTTGACCGCGATCTATCTACCTTTATCGCTTCCTTCCTTAGCTACCTTATCGTTGTTTTCGATGGTATGGCACTGGAATTCATGGTTTGACGGATTGATTTATATGACCGATTACCGGCAATATCCGCTTGCGACATTTCTGCAGACGATTATACAAAGCGGTGACATGAGGAATACGAATATAGATCCCGGGCAGCTGCAGATTCTGTCGGAAAGAACGGTGCGATCTGCCCAGATATTGATTGGAGCGCTTCCGATCCTGTTAGTCTATCCATTTCTGCAAAGGTTTTTCGTTCAAGGGTTGACGATGGGAGCAGTTAAGGAATAGAATGGGCAAAAACTTGGGAGTCGAAGCGAATGATTAACAAGGAACGCAGTCTTTTTTCCAAACTAGTCGGCTCGCTTATATTATTTTTGCTGCCAGTATTAATTTTGTCCATATATTCAAATCGAGTCAATGAGAATGCGATGACTGAACAAATTAAACAGTCAAGCATTAGCAGACTTTCTACCTTAGCCACGCAATTGGACAATACTATTCTTCAATTGGAGGTATTCACCAATATCCTGATTCGTGATCCGAACGTCATTGAATTTCAAGATTTGTCTTTGGTGACTTCCAGCTATTATGAACAAATTAATCGAAAAAAAATTATTCAGGATAAGCTATATTTGCAAAGTGCATCGACCGAATGGATTAACGATGTAACCGTTTATTCGCCGCAAACCGGACAAACGATATCGACAGTAAACGGAACTTCGTTTGTTCCGGAGCGGCTTCAGAGGTTAAGTAAGGAAAATTGGAATTTTATTTTGAACGATGAACAGACAGACAAACAGGGCAAGGTTATCCACCTGACCGTTGAACCCTACGAAGCAGGCGGCGGCATCGCCAAAGCCAATTCCATCATTGAAATCAGCTTTGACATGAGCAACGTGATTCATATGCTGGACAAGTTTAAGTCGCAAGGGAGCGGCGAAGCCTTATTTTATAAGTCTAGTGATACATTTTTAGCAACAAGCTCGTTCCCTTCCTATCTTCTTAGTGAAGCTGTGTCCGCTTTAAATCAAACACAGCTGGCAGATGAGGGGGATATCACCTTAAATATAAACGGAATTTCGTATCTGCTTACTTATTCCGATGTACAAGCGATCGACGGTTATGTAGTCAACGTAGTACCTTTATCCGAGATTTTAACTCCATTACGAATGACCAATCGATTCGCCTATCTTGTCTATGGGTTGCTGCTCATCGTTGGCATTGCAGTATCCTGGTTGTTGTACCGAAATGTACAAGTACCCTTGCGGGCCCTTGTAAAAGGAGTACAGCAGATCAAGATGGGACAATACAAAACAAGAATTCCACTTCAGGTGAATAACGAATTTAGGCTCATTATTTCCAGATTCAACGATATGGCCGATCAAATTCAGCAGCTCATCGAGAATGTGCTGGAGCAGCAGCTTCATACGCGCGAAGCAGAGCTCAAGCAGCTGCAATCGCAAATCAATCCGCATTTCTTGTATAACAGTTTGACCTATGTCATCAGCATGACCAAGCTAAATAGGAAAGACGCGGTTCTTGAAATGGCTTATCACCTGTCAGATTATTATCGCTACACGACTCGGGTGGAGTATCAATTGGTTAAGCTGGAGGATGAGTTAAAGAACGCGGCCGATTACCTTAGTATTCATCGAATGAGGATGAGCCGCATTCGTTATGGAATCGATGTGATGAGCGGCATGATGCCCCTCATCGTACCCAGATTGATTTTGCAGCCCATTGTCGAGAACGCTTTGATCCACGGGGTTGAAGCTTTGGAAGACGTTGGGGTTGTAACGATTACGGGTAGATGCACAGGCAACGAATATTCATTGCTTGTAGACGACAATGGTGGTTCCATGACCTTCGAGCGGCTGCAGGACCTTCGTAGGCTGTTGGCAAGCCGTCGTGGCGAAGGGGCGGGGGCGGATAGCTGTGGTCTTATGAATGTGCATCGGCGGCTCCAGCTCCGGTATGGAGCCGATTCCGGCTTGAAGCTATCGATTAACGCTGCATCGGGACTGCGAGTAGAGCTGCATTGGAGAGGAGAGGCGGTTGACGATGAAGCTGTTGATTGTAGACGATGAAGAGCACTTGGTTGAAAGCATGACAGCTAGCATATCCTGGGCAGAGGCTGGCATTACAACCGTGCTTTCCGCATATTCCGGCAAACAGGCTCTTGAAGTCATGGACAAGAATCCCGCAGACATTGTGTTAACCGATGTTCGTATGCCAGGTATGAATGGGATTGAGCTGATCAGAGCGATTAAGGGGAAATGGCCCCAAACGGAGTGTATGCTGCTTACCGGGCATGCGGAGTTTGAATTTGCCCAGCAAGGGGTGAAGCATAAGGCGTCTCATTATTTGCTCAAGCCAGTGAAGGACGTTGAGCTGATCGCTGCCGTTAAAGACGCGGCTCATACAGTGCTTGCGGAACGAGAGAAAATGATGGCATTTGTACAATCGCAAGCTATGGTTTATCGCAATTTGCCTATTTTACGTTCCAATTTATTGAACAATCTGATTCAGGGGAGATTGTGGCAAGAGCGGAAGCTGAATGAACAATTGCTCTTATATGATATTCAGATCGGGATCGGAGATGCCATGTCGCTGATTCTTATTCGTATAGAGGATAATGATAAGCGGTATGGTCTATCGGATATGTCCATTATGGGGTATGCAGTTACTAATATCGTCGAGGAATTGCTGTCCGGCACCTATAAGAGCTGGAGCTGCGAGGATTTATACGGCCATATCTTGTTCATTGTGAATCATGGAGCAGGGAGCTTGGAGGATCATTATTTGGAACGAATTGCAGACGATATGAGGAGAATTGTCAATCAACTGCTGCATTTAACCATCTCGGTTATTCTATCGCCTGTGGGATCTTTTCCAGCCGATGTGGAGGAGCTTTATCAGCGCTGCGTCGCCACGGTTCGTTCGCAAATCGGCTACGACAATGACTTCGTTGTCCGTCTTGGCAAGGAAAATGCGAAACCAGTGTCTCATATTGTCGCTTCACTATATTCGCCTCCGCTATTCCCGCATTTGCTTGAGGCGGGCAACTGGGCGGCTGCAAGAGAGAAGCTGGAGGAAGTATTGCGTGAATGGAAAGTGAAATACAGCGGCTCAAACGAACATCTATTTGAAATATTTTATTCACTTAAATCTGCTTTCACATACTTTGTGCATAAGAGCGGCAGATTGCTTGCAGATTACCCCTTGCATGCATCTGCGGAAATCAAGAGCATTGGCGAGCTGGAGTATTGGGCCGCGAGCATGCTGGATAGGCTGCACAATGAGATGAATACGGAACTGTCTGCATCCCGCCATTCAGTTGTGGCTCAAATTCATCAATTTGTACAAGAGCATCTATCTGAGGACGTTTCGCTTCAGGCCATCGCCGATTACGTCTATATGCATCCAACCCATGTATCCAAAGTATTTAAGAGAGAAACAGGTGAGAACATATCAGACTACCTGCTGCGGTTGCGGATGGAAAAAGCCGTATTTTTATTAAAGGACAGCAGATATAAAATATATGAAGTAGCGAACCGTTTGGGCTATAAAAATCCGACCTATTTTATCAAAGTGTTTAAGGAGCATTTTGGCGTTACACCGCAAGAATTTAGAGAATAAGGTGATAATAGTAAGTCTATACTCGATATTAATTGAGATCGCGAAAACTCTGCGGAGTTATGGATTCAATTTTTCTAAAAGTAGATACAAAATGACTAGCATCCAAAAAGCCCACCAAGGAGGCGACCGCCTTGACGGTGAGCTTTTTATCGTTTATCAGGTGCTCCTTGGCCTTCTGAATGCGCAAGTGTATGAGGTATTGGTAAGGGCTCATCCCTGTTGTCACTCTGAATAAGTAGTTCAATCGTTGTGAACTGATACCAGCATATTCTGCCAACTGGAGCAATCCAATAGCGGGGTTCGAATAGTTCTCTTCAAGAAACTGAATTAATGGCATCAATCTGACGGTATGCTGGGAGAAGGAACGTTGATTATCGACTTGTCCATATCGTTTCAGATCCATCAGAAAGCGATAGATAAAGGCCGAACCATCCATTCCGTTGAAATCGAAGTTTTGTCTTGCCAAATTTCGACTCCTTTTATGCATAGTGGATAGTCGGGAGTTCGATTCCCAGCTAATCACAGTAGAGGTAGTCAAACCGAGAGAGGAAACAATGAATGGTGCGAGGTTTCCATTGAATGTGATATACCAGGTAGACCAAGGATGCGTTTGGGTTACATAACGGTGCGGAGCATTAGGCGGCAGCAAAATTCCTTGATTTGGCGCTAGGGTGAGTGTTTTGCCCGCAATTTCAAATATACCTTCTCCTCCGGTTGTCTGCAGCCAATGATAACAATGGTAACCTTGTGGTCGGACAAACTCATCCTGCCATTCATTCCATCCCATCGTTTCGATGAAAATAGGCAGGGTACGGTCCAAGGCTGTTACCAGCATTTGTTTCATGTAATGCTGCATTGAATCACTACTTTCATTTTTTTATATTGTACTTTAATTATACCTGATTTCACTTCTGCCAGTCACATTAATCGTAATCACGACGATACCGATCCTTCTCATATACCCATTTGTTCAAAAGTATTTTGTTAAAGGCGTCATGATCGGCTCTGTGAAAGAATAGGTGAGCTTGGGATTAATCTTTTGAAGAAACGCATCGTGCACGAGTTTAGGGGCTATGACAGGCTGTGAGCAATTGACCTGTCATAGCCCCATTTGCATGTTATTGGAAATTATAGGGGTTTAACAGGCACACATAATTCGCAAAAATCATTCTCAAGCATATCACCGATATATCTTTCTAAAATCGGTTTATCGTCCATTTGGTATCCGCCGTTTTGTAAGTATGGAAAAATTTCATTCCATGCTCTTTGAATAGCTTCCGCTGTATGTTTGATTGTGCAAATCACATACGTTCCACCATCAAGCTGGCCCTCGCAAATGGAATCATCATCTGGATATTCCTTTGAAATGACAATACATGCATCATATCGACAGTTTTCCGGTAGTGTTGTTTCAGGGTTATCTTGCGGCACTCCGAGCAGGATTGTCGATTCAGTAAGCAGATATTCCCCTTTGGCCCAATTTTTTAGCTTCTCCATGGCTTGCGAATTGGCAGGACCATATGGCCCAACCTGTCGCACATAGGCAATGCGGTATTTCGGCAAAGTTTCGATTTTAATATCCATTGTTTTTTCCTTTCGCAAATAGATTGGAATACAATTGGAATGCTATCATGCTATAAAATAATATTCATTATTTTTTTTGAATAATCAATATTCCTATTCAATAGTAAGGCAATCTAAACGCAGCTGACGGCTAAGATTAGCGGGATTAAGACCTGCAGAAGCAAATTTAAGGGCTGTGTCAGCTTCTCCTTAACGCAATACCTTTCGCTTTTATCGGTCTGATGGATTTCCTGCTATAATAGAATAAACTTAACCAAACATCGTTATTTGGAGGTGGCGTGTAGGATATGGCGATCCTTACTTTTCTCATTATTGGCTGGATTCTAAGTTGGTTCAAATTCGACCGAGTGTTTATACAGGCTTTCAAAGAGCTATTTAACAAAGAGGTGTCATCGGCAACTTACTATTTCTGTTTTTTCGCTATAGGGATTATCGGGGAGATCGTATTACTCATGCAAGGCGCATACTATGAGTATTTCTTACATAGATGATTTTATATATTTAAGTTATTGAATCACAACGTACCGAATGGCTGTCTATCTTTTTAATAAGGGGTAAGTGAAATAGCTTATGGATAATTATAATTTTTCTTCAATAATGGGTGATCAAACGAATTCACTGCCCGAGCAAATAGCGAATCATATATTGAAAAAAATATTTATAGGCGAATTAGTACAAGGGACTCGGCTGATTGAAACCAATATAGCGAAAGAATTGAATGTAAGTAACATTCCGGTTCGAGAGTCCTTCTATATTTTGCAAAATACGGGTGTTGTGGAACGGCTGCCTAGAAAAGGCGTGCATGTAAAAGCTATCTCCAAGAAAGAGATGGATGATTATACCGATGCCTTAGTGGAACTATTTAAGCTTGGAATCGATTTTTCAAAATCAAAGTGGACCGAAGAAAAATTTGCGCAGTTTAAGCAGTATTTGATCGGGGCGCAAGAGGCACTGCGGCAACAGGATATTTTAGAATACGTGGTTAACGTTCATCGATTATGCGGTTATGTGTTTCAAGTGGCTGAAAATAAAGCATTTAGCAAGTTTTACTCTGATATTACTTTTATTACAAATGCGTACTCCCAAATGAAATGGGGAGATGTTGAAAGAACAAAAAGCCGTTATATTTACTTGGAAGAAATGGTTCATGCCATCATCCAAGCGGATTTCGAGAAGGCGAAGGAAGCTTTTGAAATTTTGACGAGACAATCTTTAAATATATAGAACACAGCAAAGGAAAGAGACAGCCTCCAACGTAAAGTGGAGACTGTCTCTTTCTGCTCATGAGCTTAGTTAGCCATTACGCCGCCATTTTTTGTCCATGGGGATCCTGCAGCGTTCCAGCATTCATCTCTGTATTAATAATGCCCGGCTGGATGGCGTTCACCGTAATATAACGGCTGCCAAGCTGCTGAGCCAAGGCAAGCGTTAGGGTATCTATCGCCCCCTTCGATATGCTGTAGGAGAAAACACTAGGGGAGGCCACGCGTGTAACAAAAGATGAGATATTGATAATGCGGCCTCCATCCTTCAGGCGCGGTAAAGCCTGCTGGGTTTCAATTGACCCATATCCTCATCTCCTCGTGTAGAATTCAAGGTTAGTTATATCACACAGTGGGTTTTGAAATATTGCTCTCTTATTCCCGAAGCTAAGCGAGTTGGGAAAATACGCTGGAGATTTAAAAGTAATCCTGTATGATAAGAAATAACGATCTGAGTCGTTGCGAATTCGTGGGATTTTAATACGTTAAGTCACATCAGGAGGTAAACGAATTTGAATGAGGTCGAAGGAACACTACATAATGAGTGGCTCGCTCAATGGGAGTCAACTAATCCATTAAACGATAAATGGGTGACGGTTGGCGAAGTTCACTATATTCCCTTGCATACGTTCATACTCGTGACTGATGGACAAGCGATCTGGAATATTAATGGAGAAAAGGTCCATGTCGCATTTGGCCATTTGATTGCGATAGAAGAAAATTCATTAATTGAGGTTTTAGACGGTGGCAATTTGGATCTGTCAGGCTGGGAGATTCAATTCCATACGTATGCCCTGTTCCATAAACAACGAGAGGTCATGAAATTTGAATGGCATGTGCCAACAGGGAACACCTATCAAATCACGCAATTAACGGGTGGAGCATTAGCCGGCATCTGTCATCACTTAAGCGAGGATGCTCCTCGTGACAGGAATGAAGCAATGGTCGGCAACCAGCATTTTATATACGGATTACTGAAGCAGTTTTATCAGAAGCAGCCGAGTGACAGACAGACTACCGCACAGGGGATGCAGCGTTCTATCGTCTACATGCAGGAGCATTATGATGAGATCATTACACGCAAGCAATTAGCGGAAATGGCCGGAATAAGCCAGTGGCATTACTCCCGAAAATTCAGCGAACGATATGGCAGGCCTCCATTGGATTATTTGGCGAATTATCGAGTCTATCGCGCACAGGAAGAGCTGTTATTGACTTCCGCGAAGGCCTACGAAATTGCCAAAAAGGTAGGCTTTGAGGATGCCCATTATTTTAGCCGCCGCTTCAAGCAGCTTGCAGGAGTACCGCCAAGACTTTATGCGCAGACGATACATCAGCGAAAAATCGTATCCCTTTCCCCGCTCTACGCGGAGGTTCTAATCGCATTAGGGGTCATCCCTCATGCTGTGGTAGTAACTCCTGTGCTTTTGCCGCAGCATCAACGACAATTATTTGCCTCCCATCAGGTTCAGCTGCTGGAAGTTCCGCAAAATGGTTTTGATTTGGAATTAATTCAACAGGCGCAGCCGGAATTAATGGTGGGCCGTTATTTAACAGAGGATATGAAGCAGAAGCTGCGTACAATCGCACCTGTTATCACAGGCCTTACAGTGGATTTATCTATCCTGATTGATCAGTTCGCAGCTATATTTGACAAACAAGAAGCAGCAGCAAAGTGCCATAATCAGATGAACAATGAGGTGGATGCGGCACGCGATCAATTACAATCGATCATCCGATCTGGAGCCACGGTTATGGTCCTGCGAGTAGAGCCTACTGGGTATCGATATTTGGGAGGAAACTCAAGCAGAGTATCCCAATTGCTGTATGAAAAATTAGGCTTGGCCATTCCAGAGCCGTTAAAGTCGGGAAAAGCATGGTTTAACCCGTGCTCGATTGACCAATTGTATAATGCCAATCCCGATTATCTATTTGTGGAGAAACGTGTGATAGAGCATTATAGTGCAGATGAAAATATGGAGAAATTAATGGATAGCTACCAGTGGCGAAATTTGAAGGCGGTAAAAAATAACCGGATCTGCTATGTAGATACCAGTCTTTGGGTGGATGGCTTTGGATTCATTGGACATGCGCTTGTGTTAAAACAAATCGTAAGCCACTTATTGGATGGAAAAAGTAATAGAGCACAATAATCCACCTCTATACGCACCTTTTGCTATGGAAGGATATCTGCTTATTTGATAATCTTTGAAAGTGATAATTATTATCAATATAAGGGGAGAGCAATAATGTCAAAACGATTAATGAAGGTACTTGGAGTTGTGCTGTTGGCACTCAGTTTAATGCTAGCTGCCTGCTCCAATTCAACGAATACGAAAGAAGAAGCTGCTGTAGAAGCACAAGAAAGCAATGCGATTAAAGAAACGACTACAGATAAGACCACAGAAACGACCAAAGAAACCACTAAAGTGGTACAGAGCCTATTTGGCGAAGTCACGATTCCGACCGAACCCAAAAATATCCTCGTTATGAGCACGATATATGCCGAATATTTAATTGAGATGGGAATTACGCCGCAAATGGTCGTATACGTACCGGAGGTTGAACCTGCGTATCGTGCGCCTTATTTTGAAGAGCATGGGGTTCAAATGATTAATGGCGAGCTGTACCAGTATAACTATGAGCAATTGCTCAGTTTATCTCCGGATCTGATCATTGAGCGTGGGGCAGGCATGGAGCAGACGGCCTATGATGAGCTGACTAAAATTGCACCTACCGTTGCTGTGGACTCAAACAGTCAGATGGAAGATGTAATGCCTAAATTGGCCCAGTTGTTTGATAAGGAAACCGAAGCCGAGAAAGTGGTAACTACTTTTGATAATAAAGCATTGCAGGCTAAGCAGAAATTACAGCAGGCACTCGGTGACCAAACGGTGCTGGTGCTTCGTGTAGAGCATGACCGATATCGTTATTTGGGCTCGCAATCGGGGGACAGCAGCAGATTCTTCTATCAAACACTAGGCTTGAATATACCCGAAATTTTAAAAGAGTCGAAGGATTGGTTTACGCCATTTTCATTAGAAATTTTGCCAGATATTAACCCGGATTACATTTTCGTTGAACAGAGAGTATTAAAGGACTATGACACGACAGATTCCATGAAAAGTTTAGAACAAAGTGCGCTGTGGAAAAATCTCGATGCGGTTAAAAATAATCGAGTATTCACATTAAAGACCAATGATTTTGTGCAAGGTACGGGTCCTATTGGTTCAGGCCTGCTCATGGATTATATCGTAGAAAAGCTGGTTCCTTAAATGAATACGAGGCAGCAGGATATCTACGATATTACGATCATTGGCGGCGGCCCTGCGGGCATGTACGCAGCTTTTTACAGCGGTATGAGAGCGATGCGCACAAAAATCATCGAGGCCAAAGAGCAGCTTGGCGGATTTATGCGCACCTATCCCGAGAAGCTGGTTTGGGATGTTGGCGGAGTCGAGCCGATACACTGTGAAAAATTGATTGAATCTTTAGAAAAGCAAGCGAAAACCTTTGACCCCACCCTCGTCTTTGGCCAGGAGATTGCTTCGTTAGAGCGCCGGGAGGATCAGACTTTTGTGTTGATCTCCAAAACAGGCGAGCGCCATTATACGCGTACGATATTATTGTGTGCGGGTAGGGGGATGACGCAGGTTCAGAAGCTGGATATTGAAGGTGCCAATCGCTATGAATTGACGAACCTTCATTATACGGTGACCGATTTGTCGAGATTTGCCGATAAACGTGTCCTGATTTCAGGCGGAGGTGATTCTGCGATTGACTGGGCCAATGAAATTTCAAAATTGGCCAAGCAGGTCATCGTTGTTCATCGAAGACATGAATTTACAGCACACGAACTGCCTGTAGAGCAGATGAGAGCAGCATGCCAGGTGAAAATACCATATAGCATTTCACGTTTATATGGAGCGGGTGATCATATTGAACATGTCGAGCTCGTTCATGTGGAGACTGGTGTAATCGAGCAAATAGAAGTCGATGAAATCATCGTGAGTCATGGATATGATCGCGACTTTGGCAATTTGTCGAACTGGGGATTAGAAAGGGAGGACTATGGCGTATCGGTGGATGCGCGAATGAGGACGAGCGTTTCTGGCATTTTTGGAGCTGGCGATTTTATTACCTACGGCAGTAAAGTGCGGTTAATCGCAGGCGCCTTTAATGATGCCGTGTTAGCCGTCAATAGCGCAAAGCTTTATCTTGAGCCAGCGGCTTCTGATATGGCTGGTGTTTCCTCGCATAATGCCCGTTTTTTTGATAAAAATAAAGCGCTTCTGCAACAGTAGCTTGCAGGAAATATACAGCACAAGGCTGACATCGGTCATTGACCGGCGTCAGCCTTGTTTAATTTCCCCAACTGACACGGACGCTGCGGCACAGAAATTGTCCGCCAAAGCCTTCATTTTCGCCATCCTCAGGGTAAAATAGTAGTTGCTGTTCGAAATTGATAAAGTGGCGAACATTTGGGAATTATTTTAAGGGCGGAAACAGGTAGCGGATCCACTTTCTTATGAATAGGCCAAATATAGTACTAGGAGGAGATAAAATGAAGCTTGAACTTGGGCGCTGCTTGCTGCTTGAGCGATTAGCGGAAGCACACATGACCATTGGTCAATTAATCAAAGTGCTGCATTATAAACACGAACGGATAAACGATTTTATAGAAAATAAAAGAATGATGCCCTTGAAGACAGCGATTTCCATCGCTGATACGATTGGATGCTCGGTAAATGACCTGTATGAATTAATCGTGATCGAAGCCGAAGTACCTCCCAGAGTCGAATAGGAGGCTCATCTAGGGCGTATACCGCCAAGCTGAAATTTCGCCCTTCAAATCCAATTGTAAAAATAGCCTCGCCTCTTCATGATATATATCGGGACAGAAGTCTTTCTCCGTCGCTTCTGGTACACCGTCATGCCTGTTCCATACGGTCATATTCAGCCCTTTTCCCCATAAGAACAAGCGAACGCCATCTGCTGCTAATTGTCCTTGTGGATGAGGAAACACACCCTCTTGCTGCGAAGTGGTCTCATAGGCAGGAGCCTCTTTTAATAAAATAGAGCGTTCACCCGTCACCACATTGAACAAAATAACGACAGGCAATGCGCCTTCATCCGGCAAGTCCTCCTCATCGAAAAAATCGCCATCCACTTGTCCCCAGATTGCCATAGTGTGTGCATCTACCCAAGCGACGGGCAAATCCCAGTCCACAAGCATGTGCCAAGGTGTGCCTACGGAAGCGCCATCTTCCGACTCACGAGCGTTGTTCATCCAATCTCGCACATTCCAGAACCGAATAACACCGACCGGTTGCCATACCCAGCCCGTATCTACGACCCAATGCTGATCCTGTGACACGTAAAGCTTGCCATGAAAATAATTAAGATAGCCATCGTCGTCATAGTTGGTCTGGGGACGGTTGCTTAGAAGCTCCCCTGACTTCACATCAGTCAAGTCTAGACGGTTCCATTCTGTGCCATGAATAAGTGGCGAACGCCCGTCAATCTTGGCAAAAGCTAACGGAAAGGTACATACCTCTGAATGGTAGTCATCGCGAGACAGCTTCATGATTGGTTGGCGGGCTATTAAATCATAAACCGCCGCGTGACGGCCAAAACGGTTCGACACCGCTGCATATTGCCCATCTTTACTGACGACGATTTGCACCGGATGATAAGTAATTAGCTCAGGGATGTCAATCTGAAGCAGTTGTTCAGCAAGTCCTGTAGCAAGATTCAGCTTCCATAATTCACATGCATGATTTAAGGCAAGCACTGACCTATTTTGCTCATCGGGCAAAGGATGCATAACAGCGATGGAGCCTGGGGAGGCGCTAAGTGCTGGCAAAGAAATAAGCTGAAATGGCATATTCCCACCCCTTTTCAATAATAGCTTTATTTTAATCTATTTCTATGCATCTTCCAAATACTAGGGCGCGCCTACAAAATAGAGTCGGACTGCTGCTTCTAGCTTAATGACTAAGACTATTGTTGCTGAGGCCACGCGGCTCGGAAAGCTCGCCCCTTTTTTTGGCGGACTGAGGCGCCGCTATTCTGGCTTTTTCAACGATTTCGGGCTTTAAGCGGACAGGAGAGCCGTAACCGATCTAATAATCCCGGCAAAATGGCTATGGGAAGTGCATTAGCGTCTGCTGAGTCCGCCAAATCTAACTTTGTGCCGTACACGTGTCTTAGTCGGTAAGCCAGCTGTTTCTGCGGCCAGCTGGCTTTTTTTACTGAAATAAATGCCAATTCTCCACATTAGGCTCAGAAACTTTTAAAATCAAGTGAGAGAATGTGCAGGGATGGGGAGTCTTAGCAGTGAGATAAACAAAAGCTGTGCCGTAAAAGGAGGGGAGCAAGTGGAGCTGAGAGACGATCATATGATTATCGAAGCCGTGCTGAACGGAAATAAACAAGCGTACGCAGATATCGTCCGGCGCTATCAGAATAAGCTTTACGGGCTATTTCGCAAAATGGGAGCTTCCGAGGCTGACGCTGAGGATTTAACGCAGGAGACGCTGCTCAAGGCGTACCGCAAGCTGGCATCGCATAATCCGGTGCAAAGCTTTGCTGGCTGGCTTTATACAATCGCTGTTAATTTGCAGAAGGACGGCTGGCGGCGGAAAAAACCAGAATCCACCGTATTGAATGAAGGCTGCGAACGCCAGACACCAGAAGCCAAGCTGCTGCAAAAAGAGCTGCGCTCTGAGCTCGGCCGCCTGCTCGAGAGGCTGCCTGAGCATTATCGGCTGGTGCTGGTACTCCGCTACACGAACCAGTTGAGCCACGAGGAAATCGCCAGCGTAACGGGCATGTCGATAAGGCAGGTCACCAACATCATTCACCGCGCTAAAATCAGGCTGCGGAAAATGGTAGAAGCCAAGGAGGGACAACGTTATGACATTTTGGAATCGTACAAAAGCTGAAAAAGTCGATCCTAAAGCGGGGGTTGGAACAGCGACAGAGGAAGATAAGAAAATAGAAAACGTCTTGTTCGAGGACAAGCTTCAAGATGATTTTACCGATAGGGTGATGTTGGAGCTGGAGGGCATTGACATAGAGCCAGTGGAAAATGGCAATTTAATTGATTTCGAGCCGGGTGCCTCTTCCATTGCCTACCAAGTGAAAAGAAAGCAAGCGGCCAGAAGGTCATCGAGACGCAAAGCTTGGGGGCTTGCCGCCGCTGCCGTTGTACTCGCGGGAAGCACGCTGTTATACGCACAGCCGACGCTTGCGGATATGGTGCGGTCGCTTTTTGCCCAGAACAGCTATGTGGATAGCGGCATGAAGCAGATGCAGGAAGCAGGATTGGTACAGCATTCCGACGCCAGCGCCGAGGATCAAGGCTATACGCTGAAGGTCAACGAAGTGATAGCCGATTCGACCCGTCTCATTGTGGGAATCGACATTTATGATGCGAAAGGAAATGCGGTAGCTGGCGAAATTCAATCTGTAGATGGGAATTTTAACCTATTTGATGTAGATAGGGGACATATTGGAGATATCCCTTATGGGATTAGTACCGGAGGCAATACGACCACGAGCAGGTTCGAATTTGTTTTTAGACGGCCAGTATTGAAGGACAAGCTGCAGCTCGACGCTTACATTAAACAGATCGCCTTGCATCAAGGAACACCGGGTTCGGACGGCTTTTCGTCTAAGACGGTCAAAGGGCAATGGACGCTGCGGGTCGATGTCGATTTGAGCAAGGCCAAAACCCAGACGCTACTCACCCCTATCGACATTTCTTATGAGACGCCAAGCGGCATTCGGATTCAGATGCAAGGAGCAACCCGTACGCCGAGCGGAGGCTCGCTCGAGTTTACGACGTCGCTGACGCCAGATGCGGCAAGCCGTGCAATAAACGGTCAAAGTGGATTTCATTTGCTTAATTACCATCTGGAAGATGAACAAGGCCATGTGCTCGAGAAGAGCCCAAGCATGACGGAAATGGAATTTTCAAGCCGTCGCTACGAGCTTGACCGATGGAGCGGTCTGACGAAATGGTTTTACCAATTTAATGATTTTGCCTATGACAAGCAGCAGATCCGGTTTGTACTGGATAGCTATGTAATCCGTGAAAAAAGCGAGGCCTCGATCATTTTTGATCCGTCTAAAGCTTCGCCCGAAAATCCTGCCCTTTTCGAAGACGCTGGCGATTCACTCCTACTCAAAGGATTGACGATCGATTCAGATGGCTACGGAAGAATTCCAATTGGCGGCACGTTCAGCAACCCCAACTTTGCGTCGGGTACTTGGATCGCCGTTGACGAGAACGGCAAGGAATACCAGATGTATGCTGGCGGGGGATATAGTCCTGATAATCTGAATTTGGACGACGGTGCTGATCTCCAATTTATGATGAGTGGCATGAACAGCATGCCGAAACAACTGACGATCAAACGCACCGTCATCAATCGCCAGTACAAGGATGCTGACTTGTCGTTCGTCATTCCGTCTACCGGAACGACTGGTGTCATTCCGCAATAAGCAAGCAGTAATGGATGTTTATTTAACTGAACGAAGCTCAAAAATAAAGGTATTAAGGTAGCGGATCATGAAGTAGAGCAAGGTGAAGTTGACATGATGGAGTGAAGGGGAATGAAGGAAACGATATTTGTGCTGGCACCAGATTCATTCAAGGAAAGCATGACAGCAAAAGAAGTGTGTATGGCGATGGAAAAAGGGTTGCGCAAAGTCTATCCGACAGCAGGTTATATTCATGTTCCAATGGCTGACGGAGGGGAAGGGACGATGCAATCCCTTGTGGATGCATCCGGCGGTACGATTCATTATAAAGAAGTAAGCGGGCCGCTTGGCCAGACTGTAGCCGCAGCATATGGCATTCTGGGTGATGGTGCAATGGCGGTCATCGAGATGGCATCGGCCAGTGGCATTCATCTGGTGAACAAGCAAACGAGAAATCCGCTTTGCACGACCACCTACGGGACAGGCGAATTGATTCAGGCTTGCTTGGATCAGGGAATTCGCAAAATTATTATCGGGATTGGCGGCAGTGCTACCAACGATGGAGGAACCGGGATGGCTGAAGCGCTCGGCGCGAAATTTCTTGATGCAGAGGGAAATGCGCTTGCGCGCGGGGGAGGGGCTCTTGACCACTTGACCCGTATCGATGTGTCGAATCTGGACGAGCGTTTGCGGGAAGTGCAATTTATTGTCGCCTGCGATGTGACGAATCCGTTATGCGGGGCGAATGGCGCTTCGCAGGTATTTGGTCCGCAGAAGGGCGCGACGCCGGAAATGGTGCAGCGGCTGGACGCCAACCTGTCCCATTATGCAGATGTCGTGAAGCAGCAGTTGCATAAGGATGTGCGGGATATACCGGGAGCAGGCGCAGCCGGCGGGCTGGGCGCAGGCTTGTTGATTTTCACACAGGCGGTTTTGCGCAAGGGCATTGAAATTGTAATCGAATATACGGAGCTGCGAGACAAGCTGGCTGAGGCCGATATTGTGTTTACGGGTGAAGGCGGCATCGATTTTCAGACGAAATTTGGCAAAACCCCATACGGTGTAGCCCGCGCTGCCAAGGAGGCGGGCAAGCCGGTCATAGCAATCGCTGGATATATTGGGGAAGGAATCGAAACGTTATACGCCGAGGGCATTGATGCGGTATTCGGCATTGTTCCGGGAGCATCCGATTTGGAGAAGCTTCTGAAAGAGGGGCCGGATAATGTGGAGCGTACTACCGAGAATATTGCGAGGGTGCTGAAACTGGGCCTGATTACCGATAGAAGGTAGGCAAGCCTTCCTTGTGTCGCCTTTGCCATACTTCTACCCTGTTCAGGAGTACCGCGCTCAGACATAATTCAGTTATTGAATACAGACGGTGCTTTTGATCAGTATGAGGAGGAGGAATGGATATGTTTGATAAAAAGGTGAAGCTGCAGCCTTATGCGGATATGTCAGCACATATGGAAGGTTTTGATGTGATTTCGGCCCAGCTTGGCGGAGATGGATGTGTGTATGTGCTGCTGATTAACCACATCCCGAAACGGACACAAGGTATGTTCGTCCCTTCGGTGCTAAAGGAAACGTACACCTACAAGGTGCTCGTTATAGAAGACGATTATATGGAAGCAGTGGTAATGGAGGGCCAGCATTTCAATTATCATTATGTCCAGCCGCTGCGGAATCAACTGCTATTGGTCGGCGCGCGCTGCACTTATTATGGTGTTGGCAAATATGATCTGAACGCCAAAGTATGTAATTATAAAGGCGAGACCGTTCGCGAGTTTTTGCTGGGAGATGGCATTCAGAGTGTGCAGGTAACGGAGAAAGGCACCATTTGGACCAGTTATTTCGACGAAGGCGTCTTTGGAAATAATGGGTGGGGGAATCCAATCGGGTCCCAGGGTCTCCTGGCTTGGGATGAGCTTGGCAACAAAATATATGAAGACCATACGTCGGACATCGCCGATTGCTATGCGCTGAATGTTGTGAATGAACAAGAGGTCTGGTTCTACTTTTATACGGACTTCTTGCTAGGCCGTATTTCCGGTGGACCCGAGCAGGCCAAGGTTTCCTTTATGGACCCGCATATTTCCGGCTCTGCCGGGTTTTGTACGGACGGGTACCATTTTTTGTTTGATGGCGGTTACGGCAAGCATGAGACCTTTATTTTGAAGAAAAATGAAAAACTAGGCCGCTTGAGTGCAGGGCACAAGATCCATTTTTTGAATGAGCAGGGGGAGCTGCTTAAACCGCATACCCGGGATTTTCGAGAAGACCGCTTGCTGTTTAGTGAAGGCAGCTGCTTGTATCAAGTGGCGATCGAAGAATTAGTTTAGTTAGGTGGCTAATAGGACAAAGCGAGTAGGGGAGCTGCAAGGATGAAAGTACAATTAGAAGGCATTACTGTATTATCGAATGATGTATCCCGTTTGGCCAGCTTTTATCGTGAAGTGCTCGGATTTCAGACGGTTGTGGAAGAAGGGCATTATGCGGAGTTTGAAAATAACGGGGTTCGTTTGGCGATATGCTCCAAGCCGCTAATGGCGGATAATACGAACAACCATCCTTCTTTTAAAGAAGAGCATAAGGGGCAGGCATTTGAGCTTAATTTTCAATGTTCTTCTCCAGAGGAGGTTTATGCTCTTTATGATGAATTTGTCTCCAAAGGAGCTACAGCGATTACAGCGCCTCAAATAAAGTCTTGGGGACATACAACAGGCTTTTTCGCTGATCCGGAAGGCAATATTCATTCGTTGTTTGCGCTCAATCCCATTGAAGCGAGTCCACAGTAGAAATTAAACAAACAGACAGTCCGCATCTCATGTTATTAATGAGTGAAGGCTGTCTGTTCTTTTTGCCCAATCGTCCGTTTTAGTCGAGTCCTGCTTGTGCTTTGGATAACAGCTTTCCTTTATTGAAAGAGAGTACAGCATTCGCCCCTGTATCCCCGGCACCATAATAGGAGTAAACGACCATATCTGCGGTTTCGCTCAAAGCTCTGCCGTTGCCGCCAACAATAACCTTCACCTCATCATAGGTCATGCCAATCTCAATCTGCTGATACTGATCAAAGGTAATTCGAACATCATCCCCTTTGTCTGCAGGACCATTATCGCTTGGCGCAGAGGCATTGACGCTGCTGCCAGATTGATTAAGAGCTACAACCGTAGCTTGCAGCTCTTTAAGCTCTTGTTCCTTAGCTTCGAGCTGCTGCTCCAGTCCCGCAACCCGCTCCTGCAGGCTGTCAAAATCCGTCTGTGTCGGTCCCGAAGAGCCACACGCTGATAGAGTGAACAGGGACAATATAAGGGCCACTCCGCCTAACCATCGTCTATCGATCTTTTTCATAGAGACAACCCCCTTTTTTTAGATGAACTTGTTTTTATACAGCAACCAACGGTTTCTGGAAAGAAAAAACAATACCGCCATCCAGTTTACCATAGCAAACATCTGCTGTAACTGAGGCTTTGGCTCTGGTCCTAATTTCTTAGTAGGGTATGAGCTGCTGTTAACAAAGGCGGACCAAGCTGCAGCCTATAAAAAATGCCGCTAGCTGCAGAGAGGATCTAGCGATCCTTTCTGCAGCTAGCGGCTGCTGGCGAATTACAAATCGGTGTATAGATTTCTCTAATCTGAGCCTTCATGCCATGTGATGAGGTCCTCTGCCGATTTTCTTCTTCTTGCTTTAGGGATTTTATCCTCGTTGATATAGCCTATATGCAGGGTGCCAACAAGCTTCTCATCCGTCTGAATGCCAACGCTGCGGTGAAAATCGGCTTCCCGATTGTATTCATTCGTCTTCCACACAAAGCCAATTCGCTGCTCCCAGGCAAGCAGCTGCAAGTTTTGAATCAAGGTGGCGGCTGCAAGCAGCGCCTCTTCCCGTCTGACCTCGGATTTATCCTGTTTAATAACGACGAGCAGATGGACAGGAGTTTCCAAGCAATATTCCTTCATCACGCCTTCGCCAAAACGCGCAAGCTCATCCTCTGTGTAAGTGGCTAGGACGGCATCGGCAAACTGGCGACGATCCTCATTCATAAAAATAATAAACCGCCAGGGCTCCTCACTTGAATGATAGGGCGCCCATACCGCTGCATTCAGCAAATCCAACAACGTCTGTTTCGACAAGGGCTGATCCTTAAACGACTTAATCGTTCGACGTTCCCGAATGACACGCTCGATAGAATGGCTCATTATTCATTTACATTATGCTGTTTAATCGTCTCGACAATTTCATTCACGGCGTTCAATGTAGCTACGGGGGAGAAGCTGAAGTTCATCCAGTCTTTATCTCCGACGAGGTAGACGTGGTTCTCCTTCACAGCTTTAAGGCCCATCCATACCGCATTGGTTTTCATATCTTCATATATTTTTTGTGCGCTCGCCGCATCATCTCCAGCTTCTACCTGAAGGATAATATGATCAGGATTAAACTCTGGCAGCATTTCGAGCGAAATGGCGATGCTCTCCTCGTCCTTAGGGAAAGTGGCTACTGCATTCAGTCCCAATTCGCCATGTATCACTTTGCCGCGGCTCGCTAGAGGTCCCATGACATAGCTGTCTTTGCCAATAATTCGCATATACATGAACGTTTCTGATCCGACTAGGGGCTTTAGGCTTTCATTTGCTTTTTTGATTTGATCCTCATAATCCGCAATAACCTGCTCAGCCTGCTCCTTCTTATCAAGTGCATCGCCCATATCGCGCAATTCGTCACGCCAATTGTCACGATCAGGGAGTAAAATCGTTTTTGCGATTTTATTCAACTGATCAACATTTTTCGCGTCCCGCCAATTTGCTCCGATAATTAGATCAGGCTCTGCTGCCAAAATACCCTCCAGGTTAAGAACGCCGCCCAGCTTTGGCACAGCATCGAATGCCCCGTTTAAATAGCTTGGAAATTCGGCATTTGCATTTTCAGCAGCTACTGGAATGACACCTAGCGAATATAAAAAATCTGGATATGTTACCGTAGTCGCCACTACCCGAAGCGTTTTCTCGGCTGCATCGGTCTGTGTAACTGGACTATTTAATGTATTATTCTCCTTACCTCCACAAGCAGCTACAAGCAGCAGTGATAACGCGATAGCTGCAAAACCCCATTTTCGTGCGCGATTCATTTCTCCATCCCTCTCAAACGTAATAATAATTCTCATTCTCATTATAGGAGGTGTCCGTCAAATAGGAATGGAGAAAAGGGAAGCGGACGTGGATTTTCGCGCATTTCCCTATGTCAGCGGACTACGCCGCGCTCGAACATTTGCAGCATATGCTGCATGGCAAATCCAGTAGACAAGGGGGAGAAGGAGAAGTTATACCATTCTCGATGCCCCACTGTATATATCCGACTTGTAGGGGATGTCATTAATCTTCTCCAGCCGGGCTGCTGCAATAAAGCTTCCCGGCTGCTGTCAGCATGCTCACCTATTTGCAAAATAATGTGATCAGCTCCCAGCCCAGCTAACTGTTCGACCGACAGGATCTTTCCATCGATATGCAGCAGCGACTTGTCAGGTGGAATCAAACCAAGCTCGGTATACAGTATTTTCCCTCTCGATGATTGATTGCCAAACACGATGAGGCCCTCCTGGGTCATACGCGCATAAGCAACCGTTTCATTAGCTGTCAGCAGCTTAAGCTGTTCTCGAACCTCATCCCGCTTGTCATCATACCAGCGAATGAAACGATGGGCCTGCTTCTTTTTATCCAAAATCTCGCCCACATCTGTCAGCTCATCCCGCCAATCATTATGGCTTGGCAGCAGGAAGGTGGGGGCAATTCGGCTTAGGGCATCATAGTTTTCATAATCCTTCCATTCCGCAGCCAATATGACATCGGGCTTGAACGGTTTGAAATATTCAGGATCGAAGTGATGGCTGTTATTCAGCTTTGGTACTTGCTTGAATGCCTCTAGCAAATAACTGGGGAATTCCTGATCCGGAGAAAAGGCAGCAATCGGTATGGTTCCCAGCAGGTACATCAATTCGGGATGAGTGACCGTCGTCCCCAGAATACGCCGATTATGCAAATAAAAACGGGGAGATACACCAACCTTTTGCTTAAACCTTCTACTAAAATAATGCTCATCCTCAAAGCCGACTTTACGGGCTATAGCGTACAGGCTTTCTTTGGACATTGTGAGCAATTCCTTGGCTTTATCGATACGCAGTCTGATTAAATAATCGCTCGGATTTTCACCGGTTATTTCCTTAAACAACGTTGTATACCAACGTCTGCTGAGCTGCGCGATGCCCGCCAAATCTTCAATTGTAATGGCTTCATCGTAATGAAGCTTTAAATATTCGATCGTGCTCTCGACGGCATGGCGAGGGTCAGCATCGGTTTGCGAAGCATGGGATTCCATCAACAGATAGATAAGCTTCTGAAATAGAAACTGATTTTCAAGCTGGTGCTGCATGTCTATGAAAGTGGAAGGCTCTTGAAGCTTCTGCACCATAGCCCGGAGTGAACGAGGAGTATGCGACACGGTCTCATATTGAAAATAAGCAAATGTTTTGACGGAAGCCGCTGACAGTTTATGATCCACTCGGCTGAGCTGAACAACTTCACATGCAATGATGCTGATGTCCAATAAATGACTGCCTTGATTCGTTATCTGCAACGACTGCCCCGGCTTTATTATAAAATGAGTATCGGCTGCCAAAATAGGCTGACTGTGCTTATGATCTACTTGGACCTTCGCTGTGCCGCCTAGCACAAATAACAGCTGATGCTCGTTTTTCGGTGGAATAAGGACTAGCCCCCCTATAGGGACGGCATGCTTTGCTACTTTTGTCATCGTCACGAACAGATTCTGGAACGGAACATTTTTGCCAGACATGTAGGCTCCTCCTTGCTAGTAATAAAAGCTTATGTTCGGTTTCCTGTTAATCATAAAATCGCTGTCGTGGCTGTGATTAAAGCCGATATTTCCAATATTCATAAGCTCCTCCATAGGTACGGGTATGCCCATTGTATGATCCGCACGCAGCATTGTAAATATAATTTGCACAATAGGTTAGTAGATGCGCATGATGTGTAATTGAATGTCTCTGCCCTTCTAAATTATGCTGAATATATCAAATTCAACGTTCAGCGTGACGTGGCAAAGAGAGGGATAATGATGAAAATCAATATAACAAATCAATGTGGAAATGGGCTTAACGTCTGTCTTAGCTTCAAATCAGCTATACGTAGTTTGAATAGCATGCTATAGTCAAATTAAAGCAGCAGCAGGGGGATTATCCCATTTTCAATAGCGGACTTAGCATTCTTGAACCGACCGAGGAGATGGATTTCATGGAGCATGATGATATTAACATAAGAATGGATAGACAAAGGGATATGTTAGCAGAGGAACATAGAGATCCTTTCGTAATAACCTTTTTCACCTTCGCCAATCAGGATATTTATGGTTTTATAGCTAAGGGCAGCACGGGATTTTCCAAATATGGCTTAGATATTATTGCCGCAGCCGTGTCCACGCTTACCATTAATGCCGTTAATTCTATCAATGAATTTACAGATGACAGTCCTGAGGTAGACATGGGCAGGAACTATATGAAGTGTATCATTCATGAAAAAGTCAGCCGAGATTCGCAAATTTTATTGCGATCACTCCGGCTAGGCATGGAAGACATTCAGCGTTCATATGGCGAGCAGTATTTAGTAATTGAGGAACTAAGGGTGGGGAAGAGTTGAGTTATGATCTTCATATTACAAAGGCAGACCATTGGGTAAACAGCGACACTAACCCGATAACAGAGGAGGATCTAGCCCAAATTGCTCATTTTCTTGATGCTAACGAGCAAATTCCTTTCTTATTTCAAAGGGGGAGGCTTACCCTGTGTGGTGCAAATGGCAATATAATCAACTTAATGATCGCAATGGCTTCCCCAATAAACGCTATTGTCCAAGGAGACGAGGGTGAAATTTATACAGCATCAGATTCGAATTTGAATTCATCAGCATACAGAGATATACCACTGTAAATTTGGTAGAGGGACAATTCTCAAAATTATTGGCGAACGTCTGGATACAGAATTAACCGTGAAATTTGCGGACTTAGAAATGCCAAAAAGAATTTTGTTATATTATTCACCGATCATAGCATGTAAGCCTTAAAAAATATTCGTGAGTACTAAATTATAAAATGGAGGGAAACCGGATGAAACAAGCATTAATCGTTATTGATATGCAGGAGGTTTTTTTTAACTTGCCAGAAAATCACCTATATCAGAAAGAGGACTTGGTGCTCCGCATTAACCAATGGATTGCGGCTGCTCGCAGTGCAGAGGTTCCAGTGATTTTTATCCAGCATACGGTATATGACAACGTAAATAGCGCACTTTACGTAGATTCACCGGATTGGAAGCTCTACCACGAGCTGGATATTAAGCCAGGGGATGCCGTCATCCGAAAAACAACATGGGATTCGTTCCACAACACCGAATTGCCCGTTTTATTGGAGGGTAAATCGATTGAACAGCTTATCTTTGCTGGAGCACAAACTGAATTTTGTTTGGATACAACGATACGAGCCGCGTACAGTCGTGGCTATAAGTCTAATATTCTGGCGAAAAATAGCCACAGCACCCTTGCGAATGCGGTTCTGACTGCACCTCAAATCATTGAGCATCACGAGCACATATGGAATGGAAGGTTTGTCACGATTCGTGGATTGGATGAGCATGTATTTTAACCCTAGACCTAGACCACGCAGTTCTGGAAGCTCGATCCTTTTTTGAAGGACTGAGTTTCCGCTATTGTGGATTTTTCTACGATTTCAGGCCGCAAGCGGACAGGAAAGTCGTTATCGCCCTCATTATCCCTTCAAAATGTCCATTTCTAGGGCATTAGCGGCTCCTGTGTCCGCAGGTAGTGCCTTAACCCGTGATTCTGTTAAATAGCGGCTTCTGTGTCCGCCAAGTCTATCTTTGCGCAGATGTACTCGATTGTATTCGCTCTATCTCATATCCCATCTCCTTCATAGCGGCAAGTCCGTCCTCGATGACAACCGTCTTTGATCCGTCCCACCAACCACTGCTTAAACTATATAAGATCCACTCCCGAACCCGCCTTGGATGATTGAGATTGTAAACCTCATCAGGCATGTTGTTACGAGTATTAGCCAATATAAATCCCGAATTTAGTGGACACCCCGCGATAGGATCATCCCATGTGCGGATGCGAATGTGCAAAGGGTTGATTTTTGATTCCTTTAGAAAAATTTTTAGTTCATGAACACATGTCTGGCCTTCCACGCGCATCAACAGCGTATATTTATAGTCTACCCCTTCAATTGCAATACTGCGCAGCTTATTCGACAACTTGATCACCTGCTTATGAGTATTTGACTAACTACTATATCCATATTCTAATCTGCCTCACAGCCAAAATGAAATATCGTCTTTTTCACATTAATAATTACATTGAGAATAATTATCACTTATAATGAGAAGGAAACGTTCGAACAAGGAGAGACAGCAGCATGAAGCTAGACGAATATACGACGATATGGAACCATACCGCAGTCAAAATTTCTGATATTCGCCATATAAAATTGACCGCTGATGAAGTAATGGAAGGCTACCGCCTGCCCTCCAGCTGTTTTCTATATAGTACACGCGGTAGTGCAAGTGTGATGCTGGAGCTGATTCCAGAGTATGCTGACGGAAAAGCTGTTGGAAACAGCGGACAAGTAGAAGGAACAGAGACTGTGAGGCGAATCTGCCTCAGCTAATCGAGGTAGATTCGAATGAATGGGCGTCCATTCAGGCAGTTTACAAATTGCCGTAAATCACAATTTCATCAGCCTGCTCCAGCACCTCGCGAACCCAGGTGGTGAACGAATGGATGAAGGCAAGCTGGCCAGGGTCTTCTACAGACAGGGCATCGAGCTCCTGTATGACCTGCTCCCAGACCGCTTTCGGAATAGGGTTGTCCCAGCAAGGATCGAAAGCTGCATAAATCTCGCCTGTGCGTATATCGGCAAGCGGGTATTTTTGCTGAATAAATGGCAGCATATCGCTGAAATCTTCATCATAAATAAAAATTCGATTATTTGCTGCTGCTTCGTCATAACGGATGGGGCTAAAGGAATAGCCGATGCCATTTTTAGGCCCGCTGTAACGATATTTCATGGTGCGGATCGTTTCCGCCTTCTTTTTGCCCATGGCTTCTTCGGCCCCCTACTTTTACTCGAATTATGTAAATCCTTGGTATTATACCACAAAGCTCAAGTAGAGAAGAGTTCTAATCGATTTACACGAGCGATGTGATTCGTAAGCAAAGACCTATATAAAGGAACAAATGGCTGCATAACTTGCCTGATTAACCTTCCTGCCCTGTGAAGGCTGATCGCCACGAATAGGATAGGATACTATTTTTTTGAAAAAAAGAGCCAACGCCGCGATAGATCGCGAGCATTGGCTTTTGTTTCGTTATGCATTTGATATGCATTTAATATGCTTTTTCAATCTCATATTTAATATTTAATGAGGCTGATAAATCTGATAAGCAAAGTGGTAAAGCGTCGTTTCATTAGAACTCAATACAGCATTATTGGAGCTGAACTGGATCGGAATAATATCAAAGTAGTGGTAGGAGACCCAGTTATCATAGCCATAAAGTCCAACACCAGGCTGAATATTGGAGATGGTGGCGGTGAATCCTCCGCTGGAATTAGTAGTAGTAGTGGCCGTATAAAGCAGATTGTTTAGAACCGTTCTGATGCTCACGGTAATAGGAACATTAGCAGCTGCATTGCCACTTGAATCTCTGGCTGATCCCGTCACAGTTATATAGTTTTGAATACGATATTTATTCCCATATCCATAGGTCATATAACCTGAAACGTTAGGATCGGAGGTAATGCTTGATACCGTGACGGCCGAAGCTGCATTGCTTACGCTAAAGGTGTAAGGCTGTGAAGCATTGAACGAAGAAGTGCTTAATACTCTAAAATAATAGGTGCCGGCACTCATGTTATAGGTTCCACTTGAATTTTGGTTAATGGTAGCAAGCTGGTTTAAGTTCTGATTATAAATATTAACCTGATAGGTGGTGCCCGCCGCCGGATTGTTGAATGAAATCGTATATTGCTTAGCAGTGCTTACGGTAAATTTAATCCAGTCCTCGTCAAAAGCGTTGTCGATCGTCTGGCTGACGGTGAAGGCGCTTGTTTTTGCCTTGGCATAGACATAGTTGTCATCAGGCTCGGCGCTGTCATAGACAGAGGATTGAACGACTGTGAAATAGAATGGATTGCTTGCATCAAAGCCTGACACCGTATTTACAGCCAAATAATAGATGCCTGCTGGAGCAATCCGGCTTACCTGCTCATCCATTTGCGGTCCATAAACCGAATAATATTCCTCTACTAATTGCAAGGTGTCTAAATCTAAGCGGAATAAGTGCAAATCATAATCGACAGATGCGGATTGCACCGTTTGTAAAAAAGCAGTCAGCTTGCTAGGCGCAGTTGTTTGAAAATTAAACCACTTCTGCCCACCAGCTTGGTCAATATAATCAAAGTAGACTTGGCCCGTATTGATCGTATAGGCGTTGCCAGGGTCGGTATTGTATACCGCCTGAGTGACGGAGTCGAGGGAGCGCTGCTGTAGGCTTTGTGTCGAACTAGAGATGACTGAAGGTGCAGGCAAGGCTTCATTAAGGTCAAGCTTGCTGCTTTCAGGAATGTCGAAGGCTGGCAATTGTGTGCTGCTGGTTGTCAGACTTACCTCGGGAATGGCCTGGGCATTCGCGCTAGGCGCGAAGGAAAACCCGCCAAATACCGACGTGACTAGTAGAGAAACCGCCAATAAAATCCGCTTGAACATGGTAAACTCTCCTTTTTATTCTAGTAGACTACGAGAATAATCATTACATATTTATCTATTTTTTACAATTTCATTTTTGTGAACTTTTTGTCAAAATTTATATAACTAAAAAAGAGAAACGCGAAAAATAACCCCCGCATCCACGTTGTTGTGGAGGTGGGGGCTGCTTGTGCATGAGGTAATCGTTTAGAATGGGCTCGAAAACTACTCGTTCACGACATCAGCGACGAGCTCGCTTGCAACCTCAATGACTTTAGGAATGACCACATCGTTCGTACCGGAAACGTATATATCCCCTTGATAATGCCGGAAGGGAATCGCAGCATCGCCAATGCTCCACATGAAGAAATCTCCCTCAATGGACATAGTGGTAGCCCCTGTTACGGTAAATACCGATGTATACGAAAAATCGGGCTTGGACGCAAAATATTGTTTGCATTCTTCCAAAGAAATCGTCAGTGCCGACGAGTTGTTATTCTGCAAGGCTCTTGTAATGCGATAGCGTTTGCTCATTGGTATTTCTCCACCTAACTTATTATTTACTCAGAGTCTATCTAACTTAATAGAGATTTCGTTGATGAGTTCTAGCAATTGCTGCAAGGCAAGCGCACATCATCTAAATTTAATTGATCTCGTTACGGCTAGCGCAAATGATCAGCCAGTTCTCCTCACAATAGCCTCTTTATCAGCTAAATATTAGCACATAAAGACCAATTTTTAAAACTTTTTTGTCAGCAGTATACAAAAAAAATATTTGGTAATGATGCCAGATCGAGTTGTCTTATTGGTTTATTTATCCTCTATTATGTTCCCCTGCTTTTGGTTGTAGTAACAGGCTGAATAATGCCCCACATAAAGCAATAAAGGCCGTCAGCAAAAAGGTGTCAGAGTAGGCAGCTAGTGCCCCATCGCTATTTATCATTGTTGCCCTCATCGTAATACGCATATCAAGGAATTGGCCTAGTACAGCAATAGAGAGAGGAATGATTAAATTAGCGCCAACTGAAGTAAGAGGTGTGATCCGATTTACGGATTCAGTTGGTGCAGATTGTAATATATAGGTGTTAAGTGACATCATACAAAGCCCCATTCCAATACCAAGTAACCCCACTATTCCACCAATAAGAGAACCACTTGCATCTGCGCTCATCTGCGACAGCAACAGCAATGCTGCAGAAATAGTACCCAGCCCTGAGCTGGCTAAGGGACGAATCCCAAAGCGATCAAACCATTTTCCGCCAACGGGCATTAAAACTCCAGAGGTAATCGCCAACATACTCATGACCAAACCAGCCTCTAATGGACTAAACCCCCTATAATTCTGTAGATACTGTGGGATATAAACAAGTGAGCCATTAAGAGCCATATATTGTATCCAACTTACGAATATCCCTCTCCGAAAACGAGGTGCACGAAAGGCGCGAAGTTCTAGAATCGGATTTGGATGCCGTAATTCGTGAATCGATAACCAGATTAGTAAAATTACTCCCGATAGTCCTATTAACCATGTTATTAATGCAGTGGAGTTTATATTAATACTTAGAGCTAGTAAGACAAATGATATAGGGGCTAAGGAAAATCCAAGCGCATCCAAGGACTTTTTTTCATCTGAGCGTGTAATGTTTTGGAGCTTTTCTACCATAGGCAGATAACGGAAACTTAAGTAAATGCAAATCGCTCCTATAGGGATATTAATAAGAAATATCCAATTCCAACTAATTGATTCTAACAACCAACCCGACAAAATGGGACCAGATGCAGGTGCCAAAAGCATGGGTATACCAAGTATTCCCATAACCTGTCCTTTTTTGTTGCTTGGTGCCAGGCTATAAACCATCGCCATGCCCATAGGTTGGATCATCCCTCCACCCAAGCCTTGAATAATGCGAAAGAAAATCAACTGCATTTCATTCTGGGCCAGTGCACATAAAAGGGAACCTAAAACAAATATAGCGTTAGTGATCATGAAAGCTTTCGCTGACCCTAATCTATCCGAAAACCAGCCAGACATCGGAATCGTAATAGACATTGCAAGCATATAGCCAGTAATTACCCACTGAAGAACTTCAAAAGTGACGTCAAAATCCTTGGCTAGGCTGGGAATTGCAACATTCATGGCTGTACTATCGATCATCACCATCATCATTCCTGGTATAATCGCCATTAATGCAAAAATAAATCCCCTTCTTGATACAGCCGCTTTCTCCCCGCTAGAGGTAGTATCCATTTCTCTATTCATTGTCCCACTCCTTGTTAATCAACACGACGTTGATTATAATTGCTGTGAATGATTATAATGTGAAATTGCATAACTTCAATGAGCATCTGTTCTTTCAATGTTCATTAATCAACAGTGATTTGTTTTATGTTGAGCAAATCTGCAATTTATTTAGGGGGATTCAATGAAGGAGAAAACGGATCGACGCATTCTTCGTACTCGAAATCAGCTCCGAGAAGTACTACTCCATTTGACCAAACAAAAACCTATTGAGAGCATTACAATTAAAGAACTTACAGAGCAGGCTGGATTGAATAGAGGTACCTTCTATTTGCACTATCAGGATATTAATGATTTTATTAATCAATTTAAGAAAGAGATTTTAGATCAATATTATGCCATCATAAAAAAACTTGGCCACCACCACCAGACGAGAGAGCCCTTTATCGACCCTCCATCTGGCTATCTCCGTCCTTTCGAATATATCATGGAACATAAGCGTTTTTTTCAAGTTTTCATGGGCTCTAACGGAGATCCTACATTTTCATTGAGTATGAAAGAGCTACTGAATCAACAGTTTCAGAATACTTACTTGGTATATCATCGAAAGAATAAAGTTGAGGATATCCCTGTAAAACATAACTACTTGTTTGCTTATTTATCATCAGCTTACGTAGGTACCATACAGCTTTGGATTCAACGGGATTTTGATTTGTCCCCACATGAAATGGCAGTTCTGTTCTCAGAAATTTCGAGACTAGGCTCAGCTCACCTTCATCAATAAGACACTTTCAATACAGAAAAAGCACCTCAAAAGAGATAATCTCTTTTAAAGTGCTTCTATTTATAAATGGCGTTAAACAAATTTAAGTTGTAGATGAGAATTATTCTCGATAAAATAGAGAGGCATACAGATCAGGACTTTGCGGAAGGTGAAACGATGGATGTAGATCAGCATGTTAAGCTTTGGAATCAGGCTTCTATTAAAGTATTAGATATTCGGCATCTGGTTATGCGCGCTGGGGAGCAAGTGAAGGGCTACCGGCTGCCAGCCAGCGGTTTTATATACACAACAAGAGGCGGTGCACGGGTTGCGCTGGACGGAAATTCCTATGAGGTGAACAAGCTGCAGGTGCTGCACGGCGGCAAGGGCATAGGTCTGGATATTTCTGATGTCGAGGACTGCTTCGAATATTATATGATTTATTATCGGGCCAGCCTTCCGCTGCCCAGCAGCAGAGAGCTTCAAGCGCTGCTGGAGCAGCAGCTGCCTTTTCACATTCAGTATGCCTTCGTTCCCAATTATCCGATTGCTTTATACAACTATGTTACAAGCCTTGATCCATTATGGAGACAAGCGGATGCACTCTCTAAATTTCAAGTCAAAACCTTATTTTATCAATTTGTCCACGAGCTGTTGCGGCAGCTGGATACACAGGGCATTCCAACGATTAAGCCTAATATCGTAGCGCAAGCTGTCCGTTATCTTAACGAGCGATATGCAGAGCCGATAATGGTGGATGGGCTGGCGGAGCTGCTGGATTGCAGTTCGGGGCATTTATCAAGAATGTTTAAAAAAGAGACAGGAAGCAGCCTCATTGAATATTTGACCCGCATTCGAATCAATAAAGCGAGAGAGCTTCTTCTGCATACCGACGCGTCCCTTCAGACGATTGCGGAAAGCGTAGGTATCCCAGACGCGATGTACTTCAATCGTATTTTCAAAAAATATGCAGGTATTTCGCCGGGACGCTTCAAAACGAACTACGTTCATTTGCCATTCGATCAGTATAATGCTACGGGCAAGTCAGAATCCTCCATTGTCAGGCGTACCTTTCGCCGTTATATTCATAATGGTGATAATCATTATCAATATAAACAAAAAGGGGATTCACGCATACCAATGAAACCGAAACAGTCGATTACGCTACTTCTTATGCTTAGCCTTACCCTATTATTGTCAGCATGCTCTGGCACAACAAACACAACTGCTGCGAGTGGCAATAGTCAAAGCAGCAGTGCAGCGCAGCAAACCACTAGCGAGCAAGCCACTCAGCCGCCATCCACGCAGGAAAAAGTCATTAAGCATGCATGGGGAGAAACGGTTATTAAAGGGGAGCCAAAAAATATTATCTCCTTATTTCCCGCCGCTACCGATTATTTGCTGGCGCTTGGCATCGTGCCGCAGGCGGCATCAAGCAATGAAGAAGGCAGCGATCAATTTCCGACCTATCTTGCCGATCGCCTGCAAGGGCAGAAAAATTTAGGCTGGCAGGTGGAGCCGAATTTTGAGAGCATTTTAGCTTTGGAGCCAGACCTGATTATTGGTCAAGATTTTATGGGCGAAGCTTTCGCTAACTTAAATAAAATTGCCCCTACGTTGTTCGCGGAAAAAGTGAAGGATGAGCAGGGCATCATTCGGATGAAAACGAGCCTGTTGAAGCTCGGTGACATGCTCGGAAGAACGGAGCAGGCGAATCAGGTCATTGCAGAATACGAGAAGCTGGCCGCAGAGAGCAAGGAGAAAATCAAGCAAGCCATCGGTGATGAAACCGTTATGTTTTTGCGCTTGTCCGATAAGGAAGTGCGCTATTATAGCAAGCGGAACTATGAGGTTCTTTATGACGATTTAGGCTTGCAAGCGCCAGCTTCTATACCTGACCCGGCTGAATCGATGCAGGTGATCTCGCTGGAGAAGCTGCCTACTATTAACCCTGATCACATCTTTTTATTGTCATCCGATCCTGCCGAAACGACTGAAATGCAAAAGACTGAAGTGTGGAAAAGCTTGAAGGCCGTTCAAAATAACCATGTTCATTTGGTGGATTATGGCCTATGGTTTCAAGGTCCCGGCGGCCCCATCGGCCAAACGAAAATTATCGAAGAAACGGTTCAGTTTCTTACCCAATAAGGGAAGGCGAGAAGAGGAGGTTGGTGCGAAATGGCCATATCGGCAATTGAGCAGCTAATTCGCGAAAGAAGAACGATACGTCAATTTAACGGGCAGACATTGGCGAAAGAAACCGTCATCAACCTGTTGGATGCGGCAGTATGGGCGCCGGTTCATTCGCGCAAGGAGCCTTGGCGATTCATTTTGTTCATGGGCGCAGGAAGGCAGCAGTTTTCAGATGCGGTGCTGCATACGTTTTCGGAGGACGAGCGGGAAAAATGGGGGCAGAAGCTGCAGCTTGATTATTGCGAACGCATGCAGGCCCATTTGCTCATCGTCATAGAGGCCGACGCTAGGCAGCGCGTGTGGGAGGATGCTGTTGGGGCAGGCTCCGCGCTGATTCAAAATATCCAGCTGCTGGCGTGGGAGCAGGGAATCGGCGTCGTATGGAAGACGAATGAATACAATTTTGACCCGGATTTTTGCAGGCTTACGGGCGTGAAGCCGGGCGAACGTATTATTGGCACGCTGCATCTTGGTTATTTTGATCCCGATAAGACACCTAAGCCTAGACCTCGCACACCGGCGGGGGAACTGCTAACCTGTGTTACGGGGGAATAAAAGATCATTTCATTCCGTTTATGAAAAAATAAGGGATCCCGACTTCTTCCGGGATCCCTTTTATGCCGTGCGGAACGAGCTTGCCGCGGCTATGCTGTTCTGACAGCCCACATAAGAATTCAGATATCCATGATACACCAATTCCAGCTTGGGCGTATGCTGCAGATCGCCAGGCGTTACGAGCAGTGGCGACTTGTCGATCAGGATCATTCCGCTTCGCTGGAACATCGTCGCGACGAATTGCGAGCAGAAGTACGAATGCTTGCGCTCCCATTCAATATTGAATACAACGCCTAACATCCCGACCAAATTATAGCTGTACAGATCTTGATTTTGCTCAAAATGCTGTACTTGATTTCTTAGATTGTCATAAACCACGGAGCTTACCGTGCAGCGATAAAGGGCGCACATCGACTCACCGAAAAAGGTGCTCGTTACATCCTCCCGCACGAATCCTCCGAAGAACGGATTATTCGGATTTTTCCTTCCGAAGCTGTACACTTCGCGCAGGTCCGAATCGAAAGCAAGCGAAGCGTGATTCAGCGGATCCTTCGTGAACGATCGGATAATCTTGGTGAAGACGGTTCCCGTGTCCGTTAGAAGCACGTAAATTTCTTTTTCTATACTCATTCCATATGACCTCCACATTCAAGAACGTACGTCTACTCTTAACTTTAATACAGGACTGAATGCTGTGGAACCTTCTAAGGTAATAGATGTTCCCCGACCATGGTCTAGTTTCATTGGTGACATCATTCCACACTTCATTGTATTCAGGCAAAGGAATATGGAAAAAGGCGAGTGACGGCAGTGGAAGCCCATTATTTGCCCAGTTAGTCGCTCGGATTGTTGTTGATACCAACTAATTTGAAATGCTTCATGTTTTGTTAAAGGTTATATCTTCGCGATATCCCTTGATTTTCCTGCTATAACCCATAAAGAGAATAGACTTTAGGGAGAACTTATGCGCAAAACGACAATAGCGGCTTGGTCAGAGAATTGGAATGAGGCATACGCTGCGGATAGGCTGCTCAGTGGGATAGTGGGACAACGCTCAATCGTTAGCTCTCGAATAGCTGACGCAGAGAATCGTTGTATTTCTTATCGTGGCTTATTCCTATAAAATGATAAGCATAAAGCGGATGAGAAGAAGGTGGCGAGCAAAATGTCTGATCATGAATACGGCTTGCAAGCGGGCGAATATGAGCTGCTGGACAACATGTGGTTCAAGCTTAGAGGAGTCGAGAAAAATAATAGCGACTCTGGGAGCTGGTCGTTTCGGCTGCAATTCATTGAATCGCATATGCTGCTGCTAATAGCATCCGGCAAGGGCTGGATTACCGTGGACGGCCGGTATTTGGAGCTAAGGGCAGGCAGTGCCTTTGTTTGTACGCCCGGTCAATTAATCGAGGCCTTTCTTGAGGTTCCGGGCGAGCACGGACTATACGTTGTGCGCTTTGATGTATTTGCACAGCCTGAAACGTCGGAGCGGCAGACACAGAACGAGCCACAGCTCCAAAATCTGCGGTTTCCCATCGAAGGAGAAATCGTGGCATCCTCCATGCTTGAATGGAGTGCACTTTGCGAGGCAATAGGCAATTCTATGAAAAGCGAGGATCGTTTACAGCGAATGCACGGCCAAATTCAGTTTTATGAGCTGCTGTACAGTCTGCTGCGAGATGGCCAGCGCGTATGGGACACAGATTCCGAGGCTGCCATGGAACGTGCCAAGCTATATATGGAGCAGCATTACCGCGAGGAGCTGACCATTGAGCTATTGGCGCGGGAGGCTGGCATTAGCTCGCGGCATTTTATCCGGCTGTTTAAACAAACCTATGGCTGGAGTGCCATTGAATATTTGGCGAGATATCGCATTAGGCAAGCCCAGGAGCTAATGAAGCCCGATTCGGAATACCAGCTTAAGGATATCGCGAGCTACGTCGGTTATCCGGATGAGCTGTATTTTCGGCGCAAATTTAAAAAAATAACGGGCACGCCGCCGGCTGCCTATATGAAAAATGCTAAAAAAAGGGTCGTGGCTTATCATGCCAATATGATTGGACATTTACTTGCGCTGCATATTACGCCTTATGCGGCTCCAGCCGACCATCCATGGACCGAATATTACCGCCGAAAATACGACATCCATTCGGTTCTTCCCCTAGCGCAGGAGGATGATGTGAGAATAGAGCAGATTCGCAAGTCAAATCCGGACTACATCGTCGGGCTTAAAGAATTCACGAGCGCGGAAGCACAGAAGAAGCTGGAAGGGCTGGCATCCACCTATTTGATACCGTGGCTGGAGCATGATTGGCGAATGCAGCTAAGATTGCTTGCGGAGTGGCTGGACAAATCCTCAGAAGCGGAAGCTTGGCTTGATCAGTACGACAGAAAAACACGTGCTGTGCGGGAGCAGGTGAAAAAGATATGGGGTAAGGATCGTTTGCTCATTGCCCGAATATCAGGGCAGGCGATTCACATTTTGGGCAGCAGAAGCTTGGGCGAGGTGTTTTATGACGATCTCAAAATTACGCCGGCGGCTGGCGTTATTGCTGATCAGTCCGAGCAGCAATGGACACGGGATGAGCTGCTGCATACGGATGCAGATAGGCTGCTGCTCATTGTAGATGACGATGCATGGGCACAAGCGGCCTGGCAGGAGCTACGGCAGGCAGAGGCATGGGGACTGCTGAAGGCGGTTAGAAACAGGCGAGTCGACTATCTGCCTCCCTACCCATGGACCGAATATACAGCGTTCACGCAAGATTTGGTTTTGGACGAGGTGTTAAAGCTTTGGCGTAATCGTGCATAAAATGTTGGCGGGATCGTCGATAGGCGAGGAGGAAAGTATCCGTTATACTCCTAACAGTGATATTGATTCTCATTTTTAAAAGAGAAATTAGACCTATCGACCGCTCAGGAGGGTTCAGAAAAAAATGAAACAATCGAAGACAGGATTATTGCTAGTCATTATCGCGCTGCTGGCGCTAGTGATGGCCGCTTGCTCAGGCAGCAATGGACAAGGAAATACGACCGCAACAGCATCGCCATCCGCATCGCCAGAGGCGGCCCAATCATCGAGCCAGCCAAGTGCGGCGGCAGAGGAAGGCGTTCGTACTGTAGCAAGCGAGAAAGGCGAAATCACGATTCCGGCAAATCCTAGCAAAGTGATTGGGCTTTCCGTTGTGTATCCGGAATTTTTGCAAGCTTTGGGCGTTACGCCAATTGCCGTGCAAAATTTTCATCCGGAGTTCCCGGTTTATTTGGAGGAGCCATTCAAAAATACAACTAAAATGGGCATCGCCACGACGCCTGATTTTGAAAAAATATTAGCCGCTGAGCCTGATCTAATTATCGCGCCGATATGGTGGTCGGACAAAGACTACGATCAGCTTACGAAGATTGCACCAACCGTATTGCTGCCGCAGCGCGATGACTGGCGTGATGAGCTGAAGGATATTGCCGGCGTATTAGGCAAGCCAGAGGCTGCGGATAAGGTCATTCAAGATTTAGTTGATCAGGAACTGGCAGCCAAAGAGAAGCTCGATACCATCGTTGGCGACGAAACGGTCATGTATATGATGATTATGCCGGATGGCATTGTTCTTTATGGCGAAAATATTGATCGCGGCAGCTTTGTTCATAAGACGCTGGGGCTTAAAGCGGTTGAGAATTTCCCGCAGAGTGAGCTTTCCATTACGATATCGCTCGAGAAACTGCCGGAATATAACCCGGATCATATTATTTTGCAGATGAATGATGATAGCAATGAAACCATCCAGCAATATTACAAGCAAATCCAAAGCAGCTCCTTATGGAAAAACATGACGGCCGTGAAGAAAAATCAGGTTTACCTGGTAGGCGGAGAGGAATGGTTTAATCTGGGCATGTCCCCGCTGGCGAACAGCTATGCGATAGATGCCATTCTTCAGATTTTTGAAAATAAAGGCCAATAGAGGAATGTCTTTATCAGAGAAATTTTTTGTTACTTCGGTCGCAGCAGAAAACACGGTATTGAGCTTTACGCTGGTGGAGCTGAGCGAGCCGCAAAATGCTGAGCTGCTGCTCCGAGCATACGCCCCGATGCTTGGGACCGAGGACATGCGTGCAGCAGCAGCTTTTTTTTGCAGCTGGTATGCGGGCGTTTGTGGAGCCATGCACAGCATGCTCGCCGCCGCAGATAGTAAAGCAGCAGCTTTACAGAATACGAATATGTCGGTTCAGCTCAGCCGAATGGATGGCATGCCGCTGTTTTCCTTTCGCATTCATGAGGGCTGGAGTGAGGCTATTCCTACCGCGATTTCTGCCGAGGCACCTGCTGGAAATGCTCAAGCCGCGCTAGCTATTTTTTACCGGGATGAAGTGAGGCCGATTATTGCTGCGCTTTCGCAGGCCTCAAAAACCCCTGCTGCTTTGCTGTGGAAGCAGATTTATAATTCGCTCTATGGCTATATGGAGGATGAAGCTATGGAGGCAGTGGATGAGGAGATTCAGGCAGCAGTCCGCGAGCGCTTCAAGCGTTGGACTTGGGACATGGAGCCGGAAGCTTTCGGGCTGCGCCGCAATCCTTTTCGCATCACACCCAAATTCATGGCACATCCGACTGCTCCCGATCAGATGATGTTTGTGAAGGCGACCTGCTGCCTCGCCTATCGGCTTGCAGCGTTTCGTGGCTATTGCGGCAATTGCCCAATTGTACAGAGATAGAGTGTCCGGCTATATTACTTAAATAGAGTGGTATTAAACAGAGAAGAAGGTCTGCAACCCCTGCATGAATGGGAGGGCGCAGACCTTCTTTTATTAAAATATAGGAAAGGATCGTATTCGGATTATGCTTGCAATACCTTCAAATTTATTGAGCCAATAGCTTAGGAAACTCGTCCAGCAGCATATCACTGGTCAGCATGTCTTCGTAATTCCACTTTGTCTCGACAAAGGTGACTTTTCCACTCTTGACGGCAGGGAGCGATTTCCAAAGAGATGTTTCCAAGAGTTCAGCAAAGGATGCTTCTGCATCTTCATTGTGTGGATACAAGATGAAGAGGCGGTCTCCAATGAGCATGTCGTGCATGAGTTCTTTTGAAACCTCAATATAAGGGGAGCCCGCTGCCGGTTCAAGTTCCTTTACATGCTCCGACATTTGGTAGCCTGCTTGCTGATACAACAAAGAGGAAAGCCCACCGGTTTTCATCAAATACATATCTTTACTCCAATAATAAATTAACACGACGGCTGTCTCGCCTTCAGTAAGCTTTCCTGCCTTACGCAGCTCACTCCACATGTTCTCCGCTTTAACCTTATAGTCAGCAAGCAATTGCTCAGCCTCGGCTTTTTTGCCGACGATTTCCCCAATGATGGGGAGACGCTCAGCTAATGGCAGGCTTTGATCAAAAACGACGGTTGGTGATATTTTCGATACTTCCTCGTATTGTTTGTCTAAAACATAACCAAGCATCGTCAGATCGGGAGCCAAGTCTACAAGAGCTTCGAAATTGGTTGGAAAACCAATATCCTTCGCCTTTGTCTGTTCTTGGTCCAAATAAACGGATTCCTCAATAAACCGACGATCAACACCGATGGGCTGAATGCCCAGCGCCAGCAGATCGCCAATTGAATTGCCCTGAAGTACAATGCGCTCTGGACTTTGGGGAAGCTGTACCTCATGCCCCTGACTGTCTGTATGTACTCTTGGAGCAGGTCCAGCATTCGTTTGGTTTGCGGCCGGACTATTGTTCTGCGATTGAGTGGTAGCAGCAGGGCTGGTGCTGGAAGCTATCGAATTAGCAGATCCATTCCCGCTCCCGCTGGAACAGGCGCTGAGCATGATGGCTAGACATAACAGCACAGTCGCTCCCATGGAGGTTTTGGTTCCTTTGTACATCGTGAAATCCCCTTCTTCGACATATTGATAATCATTATCACGTTCCATATCAATATAACGTCGAAACCCTCGTGCTGCATCAGACAATCTAAGCATAAGCGTAGGACGATCTGCTTCTTGCCGGCTGCTGCCAGCTTGGGCTTTGAAGCTCCCGGGTGTAACACCGGTCGTTTTTTTGAAAATGCGGATGAAATAAGAGATGTCCGGATAGCCCACACTGAGGGCAATTTCTTGGAGTGAAGCCTCCGTATGCAGCAGCAGCTCCTTCGCCTTATCCATACGAGTTAGAATTAGAAAATCAATTAAGCTGCGGCCGGTCTTATTTTTAAACTGCTTGGAAACATAAGGGGCACTATAATTCAGCAATTGGGCTATGGATGCGAGAGTAATAGGCTTGCTATAGCATTCGCGAATATGCCTTATGACCTGCTCCACAAGGTCGGGCTTGATGGTCTGCTTGCCTTGCGTCTGCAGCTGTTGTTCCACCTCGTAGATGAACTGATAAAATAAGGCTTTGACATGAATTCGCTGTAGGGAAAGGGCCCCATGCCACTGCTGCTGCATCGTCTTTGCCAAATGAAGCAGCGCAACCGGATCATGGGGAGCAAATTCATATTGTCTTTGAAAAGGACTGTTATGCTCCGCAAGCTTTCGAATAAATGGAGCAGTTAAGAGCGGCAGCGAAGCTTTATAAAGAATGAGATAATATTCTAAGGGTTCCGTAATCCCATCAATGTCCAAGCAACCTCCCTTGCCGCTGTGCAGGATATGGAAACGGTCCGCCTGTAGCTCCCTTCCGTCAAGCCGAAAACGTGCAGCTCCGCGAACCATATATATAAAAGCCGGTGATGGAAGCTGGTAGGCATGCAAATGGTCTCCAGCTTCTATAAGCTTATGGCGAATATCGTTCAGCCGGATGTGCGCATGATGCCATAGTAGTAAATAGTCGTCCTCCTTCAAAACAACGGCTCGCCTCCTTCTCTTACGTTCATAAATGATAACTATTATCAATTATAACACTTCCATGAATAGAAATGGTGAATCATTCAGCTGTTTTTGGCTGCTTATATTAGGTCTTTGAGACTATTCAAATTTTACTATTAATTACTATAATTAGAATGTAAACCACTAGAATATGGAAGGGGAAAATGGAAATGGAATATTTTATAAAGAGAAATGTGATTTTTGTATTGTGTTTAGCGCTTGTCCTGTCAGCTGGGTCAGTCGGCTTTGTTTATCAGGCCAGCGCCGCTGCGCTATTGGAGGATGGTTTTGATAGCGGGGTGGGCAACTGGACGGCCACTAGCGGAAGCTGGTCTGTCGTTCAAGATAATGGCAATGCGGTGTATTCCCAGTCGGGCACAAGCGAAGGCCGCACTTCTGCTGGCAGCCCGTCTTGGACAGATTATACGGTGGAAGCTGATGTGAAGATCGTTGACTTCAATGGGTCGACTAGAACGTATGTTACGGGCAGATACTTGAATGGAAATAACTTTTATGCAGCGTCCTTATATAATAGCAGTGGAGGCACGCTTGAAATTAGGAAAAAAGTAAGCGGTTCCACAACGACCTTAGCCAGCAAAACGAATTTTGGTCTAGCAACAGGTGTATGGTATAAGGTGAAGCTCGAAATGAGTGGAACGTCGATTAAAATGTATGTGAACGGCCAACTGGAGCTTTCGGCAACCGATTCAAGCTTGACTGCGGGTGCGGCAGGCTTGGTTACGTTAAAGTCTATTGCTAAGTATGATAATGTAAGCGTTAACAATTTAAATATGGTCCCAACGACGCCAACACCAAGCGCGACTCCAACGCCGACGCCGACGGTGCAGCCAACTACTACTCCATCACCTAGCCCAACTGTAACGCCTACACCGACGCCTTCGCCGACGGCTGGGCAGACGGGCGAGTATCATTTGACTGGCTTTGCCCAAGGGAATACAGGAGGAGGGGCCCTGCCAGAAACGGACGCCGCTTATATTAAAGTTTATAATGCGACAGATCTTGCCGTTGCGCTGAAGAAAGGCTCAGGCTACAAGGTTGTGGAAATTATGAACGACCTCGATCTGGGCTGGAATGAGATCCCGACAGCAGCGAAAGTCTCACCGTTCGCCTCTCACAACAGCGCATTAACGCACCCGGTTCTTCTCCATACAGGCGTCAGCAAAATTACAGTGGACGGCTTCACAGGCCTGACGATTTTCTCCGCCAACGGTGCGACGATCAAGCATGCTGCTTTTACCTTCAAAAGAAGCTCGAATGTCATCATTCGCAATCTTGAATTTGATGAGCTGTGGGAGTGGGATGAAGCGACCAAGGGCGATTACGACAAAAATGACTGGGACTATATCACAATCGAAGAAAGCAGCAAGTTTTGGATCGATCACTGCACATTCCACAAAGCGTATGACGGATTGGTCGATGTGAAAAAAGGAAGCAATGGCGTCACCATTTCATGGTCCTCCTTCTTAAGTGATGACCGCAGCGCAGGCAGCTGGGTTACCCAGCAAATCAATGCGATGGAAGCGAGCCCGTCCGCCTATCCGATGTATGCTTTTTTAAGAAGCAGTGCAGTGGGCCTAAGCAAGGATGATATTATCGCGGTGGCTGCCAGCCAAAAGAAAGGACATCTCGTTGGATCAACGGAGCTGGCCAGCGATAATGCTGCGCTTGAAGTGACGCTTCATCACAATTATTATCAGGATCAGCAGGACCGGATGCCTCGTCTGAGAGCGGGCAATGTCCACGCCTATAACATCGTCATGGACAGCGCAGGCGCTTGGAGCGCCAGATCACGGATTACTTCGGCGATGGAGACAGCCATTTCCGGCAATGGCTATCATTTTGGCGTAACGAGCAATGGAGCGATTTCCACAGAGAATGGAGCTGTGCTGGTCGAAAAATCAGTCATTATCGACGTTTATTATCCGCTTCGCAATAATCAGAAGGATGCAAGCAATGCTGTCTATACGGGGAAAATAGCAGCCACAGATACGATCTATTCGCTGGATGGCACCACGTTTAGAGGAAATAGCGATACGGCGGGGAGCCCGCTATCTCCTGTGCCAGCAGCCATTATCCCTTTCTCTTGGAACGGCTTCACAACGCTTCCTTATAGCTATGCCGCAGATGATCCAGCGACGTTAAAAGCAAGGCTTATTGCAGCAAATGGCGCAGGGTCAGGCAAGCTTTCGTGGGCTAAAGTGAATTGGCTGCAAACGAGTTAAGTGATGAGCTAAGCTTCCAAATTTTGCAGTAACCGATACAGTAGGCTTGTAGGAAAGAGCAAAGGTGATTAGAGTCGCTTTTGCTCTTTCCTCTGTTTATTTGCAGTTTGCCAATCGTTCACTTAAATGTATAATGATTATTCGAGGTGATGACGATGGCAAGATCAAAGGAATTTGAAATTAATGAAGTATTAGATAAAGCCATACAACTATTCTGGGCACAAGGGTACGAGAAAACCTCAATGAATGAATTGGTCAACTTTATGGGCATCCATCGTAGAAGTATTTATGATACGTTTGGGGATAAGCATGCCTTGTTTATAAAAGCACTTGAACGATATGAAGCTAAGCAAGCCAATAAAATGGAATTTTTGGTTGAAAAACGTATGCCGGTCAAGGAAATCATTCGGAAGCTGTTTGAAGCGACAATAAAAAATGAAGGAGAGCCGCTAGGGTGTTTTCTCGTGAATTCAGGTGTGGAATTGGGTGTGCTGGATCCAGAAGTTGCAGCCCTGGTTGATGATAGCTATTCACGAACAGAGGAATTGTTGACTACCCTTGTACTGGAGGGGCAGCAATCGGGTGAAATCAAGGCTGACTTTGAACCTAAAATGGTTTCCCATTATTTAATGAATGCGTGGTTGGGGCTGCGTACGCTGGTTAAGACAACAAAGGATCAACAAAAATTAAAAAATATTATTGATATGACACTGTCCATTTTAGACTAAAAGTGGTATTCCAGCATGGCTGGCAAAAGGAGTCCGCTAAATGGAAGCTTGTTTGTTGCTGGTGTGCAAGTTCCCTCTTGTCCCTCTAGTGCAAGAAGGAGCTTGTATCTCATGCTTGGAAGAAGCCAAGGCATGCCGCTCCAAAAGGGATCATTTTAGCCATAAGTTTTAATTATAAAAAAATTCTTTACTGTTCGTTCTAGAAATGATATGCTAACAGCAAGTTAGATCTAACTCCTTTTTTTTTACCCTATTAAGAACGATCATTCTATAATTAGCTTTCAACTCATTTACACGAATCTGCAAGTTATGAAGGAGAGAATAAGATGAAATACACAGTTATTACAGGAGCGAGCTCAGGGATCGGATATGAGACGGCATTGGCGTTTGCTGCACGTGGCAAAAACTTAATTTTGGTAGCAAGAAGATTGGATAAATTAGAGGAGCTTAAATCAACCATTCAGGAAATAAATCCTAATGTAAAGGTTATTGTTCGTACAAGCGACCTGTCTATTACAGATCAGGCCTACACCCTGTATAGCGAGCTAAAGGAATACCAAATTGAGACTTGGATTAACAATGCGGGGCTCGGCGAGGCTGCTTTTGTAGCAGACCAGAATTTAGATAAAGTCCAAACGATGCTGCGTGTTAACATCGAATCCTTGACGATCCTCTCTACCCTATATGTGCGAGATTATGCAGAGGTCGAAGGAACCCAGTTAATTAATGTCTCATCCGCACTTGGATATGCCATTGCTGTTGGGAGCGTTGCTTATTCTGCATCTAAATATTACGTTAGTGCCTTCACAGAAGGGCTTGCAAAAGAATTAGAACTGAAAGGTGCAAAACTAAAGGCAAAGGTGTTAGCACCAGCAATAACGGAAACGGAATTCGTGAAGAAATCATTAGGAGCAGAAGAATTTGATTACAAAGCTAACATGCCTAAGTATCACACTGCCAACGAAATGGCGGGCTTCATGGTGAAGCTTTATGATAGCAACGAAGTGGTAGGAATTGTAGATCAGAACTATGAATTCAATCTGAGAGGCCAAATCTATCCGGTCATTTCAGAATTTTAAATTCAATTCTTATATTTATTGACTACATTGAAGAAGGAGAGTGTCCGCTTGAAAAAGTTGTGGAGCAAAACGAAAATTGGAGCTTTGGAATTACCTCATCGTTTAGCAATGGCACCAATGACACGCAGTAGATCGCAAGAAGATGGTACACCAGGAGAGCTAACTTCCCTTTATTATGCTCAGCGAGCGTCAATGGGACTCCTTATTACGGAAGGCGCACAGCCTTCTGATGATGGGCAAGGTTACTTATGGTCTCCTGGGATCTATAGGGATGAACATATTGAAGGGTGGAAAAAGGTTACAGATGCCGTGCATGATGCAGGTGGATATTTGTATATCCAATTGATGCATGCCGGTCGCATGGCGCACCCTGACAATACCCCACATCATCGCCAGCCTGTTGCGCCATCTGCTATCGCACCCGGTGTGGAAATGTTCACCGCTAAAGGTATGCAGGACATTCCCGTTCCTCGTGAGTTAAGTGAAGCGGATATTCAAACGACTATTGCAGATTTTCGGAAAGCAGCAGCAGCAGCTATTCAAGCAGGTGCGGATGGCGTTGAAATTCACGGAGCCAATGGTTATCTGATTAATCAATTTATCGGAGAAAATTCGAATACACGGTCCGATGGATACGGGGGATCTATAGAAAATCGTGCTCGCTTTGCGATCGAAGTAACGAAAGCCATCGTCGAAGAAATTGGAGCAGACAGAACAGGCTTCCGTATCTCCCCGGGGACTCCTCTAGGTGGAATTCAAGATGGTGAACAAGGTCCTGAACTTTATCGATATCTTGTAAAGGAATTAGCCCAAATGGATTTAGCTTACCTTCATGTTATGCATCTTGGCAATGAAAAGCTGCTCCAAGACATTCGCTCAATCTGGACGAAGCCATTGTTGGTCAATCGGGCTGGAAGAGCTCTGGAGGATCTCAGTGTGGATATAGATAGTGGTCTCGCTGATTTGGTTCCTGTAGGTGTATGGTCATTAGCCAATCCGGATTTAGTGGAACGACTGCAAAAAGGTGCGCCGCTAAATGAAGCAGATCCGACAACATTCTTTGGTTTGGGCAGTAAAGGGTACACGGATTATCCTACGTTGGAAGAATTAGAAACGCAAGCGGGGTTACAATAGCATAAAGAGTGAAATATGGCGTACAACTGAAAATTGTGCGCCATATTTTAATCTAAAGGAAGAGGATGAAAGATGAAGGCAGCACAAATACAGAACTATTCAAAAAAAATCCGAGTTGAATGGAATGAGATTAACATTCCACAAATCAATAGCCATGAGGTGCTTGTCAAAGTAAAAGCTGCAGGCGTAAATCCGCTGGACATTCTTAATCTGAATGGCAGCGTTCGGATGATTGCCGACTATAAGCTGCCATTAACGTTAGGGAATGAACTATCGGGCGTTATTGAAGCCGTTGGTGATGCTGTGTTGAATTTTAAGGTTGGGGACTCTGTTTATACGAGGCTGCCGCTTCATAAAATCGGTGCTTTTGCTGAATATGCGGCCGTGCATGAAGATGCTTTATCCATTATGCCTGGCAATTTATCTTTTATGGAAGCTGCTGCGGTACCTCTTACTGCCTTGACCGCTTATCAAGCCTTGCACGAGGTGCTCCTCGCCCAGCCGAATAAAAAGCTATTTATTCCTGGAGGAACCGGAGGCTTTGGCGCCATGGCAATCCCCATTGCCAAATCAATGGGATTATATGTGATTACAAGTGGCAGTGAAAGAGGAAAATCACGCACATTGTCGCTAGGGGCCGATCAATTCATCAATTATAAGGTGGAAAATTATGCTGATATTCTGTCCGATATCGATTATGTGATCGACACCTTGGGCAGCAAAGAGATCAAGGCTGAGCTGAGCATTTTAAAGCCGCAAGGGAAATTGGTATCCTTAAAAGCCGGACCTAATTATCGCTTTGCGGTTGATCATCATTTTCCGATGTGGAAAAAAGCGTTGTTTGCTCTAGCGGGTGCCCGCTTTGACTCTTTAGCACGTAAGAACCAAAACGAATATCGTTTTTTATTTGTGCAAGATAGTGGCAGTCAATTGCAAGAAATCACTAAGCTTATTGAAAAAGAAAATATTAAGCCCTCTATAGATGCAGCTTATACGTTTAATGACCTTAATAAGGCGTTGTTAAAAGTGTCGACGGGTCACTCCCAGGGTAAAGTGATTGTGACCTTCTAAATACTAAACAATTTCAGTGAAGCGGCTCGCGTTTCTTGACAGGGGGAATCCAAATGGCCAGAAGCAAAGAGTTCGAAGAGTCCGTTGTATTAGATAAAGCGATGAGACTTTTTTGGGAACAGGGCTACGAGAAGACTTCCATGGCCGATCTGGTCAATCATATGGGAATCCACCGTAGAAGCTTATATGACACATTTGTTGACAAACATACGCTGTTTCTAAAGGCAGTAGAGCTATATGATCATAAAATCAGTGCCGCACTTGCAGCAAGGGTGAAGCGCTCCAAAACGGCAACGGAAGCCCTTCAGTCTATTGTAGCCTTCTTGATCTGCGGAGAAGAGAAGCCAGCTTCTGGATGCTTAATCGTGAATTCGACGGTGGAATTGGCAGCTCGCGATGAAGATATGAATAACAGATCGATAGAGATGTTTTCGAATGCAGAGCAGCTGTGCAAGGACATTATTCGATGGGGGCAGCAAGAGGGCGAGTTTACATCAGAGTACGACACTGGGGAATTGGCCGAATATATGCATAATGTATGGGTTGGGCTAAGAGTGATGGCCAGAACATCGATTAGAAAAGAAAAACTTCTTCGTATAGCTTATCTATCTATGCAGCTTATCGTAAAATGACAGTATTTTTTCACGTAATTAGAATGATTGTTCTAAATATATGATGCAATGCTGTGAATTCTAGCGATCTGAAAAATGGTATTAAAATCGATTTAAATCTAGGATGTGTATGCAAATGGAAGCCCTCCTTCTGCTCCTTGCTTAGTACGTATTCGAGGCTAATCTCCTCTGACCATTCAAGGCTTAAGGAACCACAGCATGCGATTGTTGCAGAGAGCACAGTCGCAAAGTTGCAGGGAGCAATGTTGCAGAGAGCGTAGTCGCAGAGAGCACAGTTGCAGGGAGCAATGCGGCAGAGAATACGCCGTTGCTCGTTTTGGAAGCTCATTCCTTTTTTCGCGGACTGAGGTTCCGCTATACTGGCTTTTAATCCTATTTCAGGCCTTAAGCGGACAGGAGATTCGCTATTGCCTTCAAAATCCTCTGAAAATGACGATGAGCAGCGCATTAGCGGCTCCTGAGTCCGCAGCCGGTGCCAAAACAGTGATTCGGTTGAAATAGCGGCTGCTGTGTCCTCAAAGTCTGTCTTTGTGTCTTCGTGCAGGGAGCAAAGCTCAGAAAAGAGCAGCATGAAGCTGCCTTTTAGTAAGTAGGCTCACATTTATGAGTTGTGTCATTCTCGGTAGTAGAGGGAAGACGTTTGAACGCTGAATTCTTATGGGATCGCTTCTTTCGGGATCTAGCTCGCTTGCGTTTGCATACATGTCCTAAAATAAAAATAAGGTGGGCTCAAAATGAGAAAGACCGTTCTAATCACAGGAGTATCCGGTGGGATCGGCAAAGAGTTAGCAGATCGTTTTGCCAAGGATGGACATAACATCGTGCTGGTGGCTCGCAGCGAGGGTAAAATATTGGAGCTTGCGCAGGAGTATCAGAATAAATATGGCATTCAAGCGACGGTCATTGCCAAGGATGTTGCGGCAACTGGGGTGCCAGTGGAGATTTTCAACGAGCTTAAGGAGAAGGGAATCGTCGTTGACTATCTTGTCAACAATGCCGGCTTCGGTCTGTTTGGGACTTTTATGGAGACGGATATGGAGCAGGAAATAAATATGATTGACGTTAATATCAAGGCTCTGACGGTTATGACGAAGCTTTTCTTGCCGGAGATGATTAAACGTGGACATGGCGGAGTGCTGAATGTGGCTTCATTGGTGGGCTTCTTCCCTGGGCCGATGATGTCGGTTTATTACGCGACGAAGGCATACGTGCTATCGTTCACTGAGGCTTTGGAGAACGAAATAAGCGGAACAGGAGTTACGGTGACGGCACTGTGCCCAGGGCTGACATCAACCGGTTTTGTTGACCGTTCGGGCATGGGGGCATCGAAGATGGTGAAAGGCGTGATCATGGAAGCCAGTCAAGTGGCTGAAGAAGGATATCGAGGCTTTTTGCGTGGCCAGACGTTAATTATACCAGGTGCTCGAAACCGGCTCATCGCCTTTATGCCGCGGTTGTTGCCTCGAAAGTTGATGACCCGCATAATTAGATTTTCTCAGGATAGAACAGGGCATTAACCCGAAGGAGAAGCGATATACACTGAACAAGTGAAGCGGTCTCGGCTCTTCGTTGTTACAAACAACCAAGAGGGCTCAATCTAAAAATCAGCGGTTGAAAAAATAATTATAGCCCCTCTAAAAAACACTTCAAAAAGCCATCATTTTTGCCGATAGATCACTTGATAGCTGAAATACAGAGATACTCGAAGGGAGAGCGTTTTACTCATGAAATTGGTAAAGTTAAGCTTGTTAATTTGCTTGCTTTTAAGTCTAGCGAGTACGACTTTGTTCGCCGCGACTACGAAATCAACAGCTGATTTCACTGATTTGAAGGATTTGGATGCTGCAACGAAAGCCAAGTTCGATGCACTGATTAGTAAGGGAGTTTTCGATGGCGTTGCGGAAGGCACATTTGGGCTCAAGGAAGAGATGAATCGCGCTCAATTTGCAAAGGTAGCTGCTTTAATTTTTGATCTGAAAGTGGATTCTGAGCTTAAAACATCGAGTTTCAAAGATGTGGGGGCTGATAGTGCATCCTACGGTTATGCTTTGCCTTATATCGAGGCTATTAAAAAAGCAGGAATTACAGATGGAACCGGGGAAGGCACTTACAACCCAGCGGGTAAAGTTACGAAAGAGCAGCTGGCAACCTTCCTGATCAAAGGATTGGGAAAACAGGAAGAAGCTAAGCAAACACCGGGTGTTACCGACAATTCGGTATCCGAATGGGCTAAGGATTATGTTGCCTATGCGCTTGAAAAAAAGCTTGTGAGCAATAACCCTGACGGAACGTTCGGAGGGAAAAGCAATGCGACAAGAGAAATGCTTGCTGTCACTTCATACGAAGTAGCTGTACAGACAGGCGTTGTTTCGACACCAACTCCTACTCCTACTCCAACACCAACATCGACATCGGCTTCATCATCCACCTATAGTCCGGCAGCAACGCCAACGCCGGAGCCAACGGCAACGCCGACACCAGAGCAATCGGCAACGCCAACACCGGAGCCGACGGAAACGTCAACACCGGAGCCAACGCCTTCGCCAACACCTTCGCCAACACCGGAACCGACGGCAACGACGACTCTTCCGCCGTTCCCGACGCCATACAACCCGATGCCAACGCCATACAACCCGATTCCAACACCATACAACCCGATGCCAACAATCCCAACGGAAATACCGTAACGGGAGTCAGGGAAGGCATTAATATCGACAACATTCATGATATTAATATTTAAGAACAATAAAGAGAAAGAGCAAGGGCAGTTAAAGCTGCCTTTGCTTTTTTTGCTATTACTGTTAATTGTATTTCTCTAATGGTGCTTCCCATTGCACAAATCCCTTTCATTGCTTGGTTTGTCATAGCAAGGTAAAATCTAGTATAGTGGGAGTTACTTTTATCAGGCTGGCAACAGGGCAGGGGGAGTAGCGGTGTACAAGGTTCTCTTGGTTGATGATGAATGGATCATTCTTGACGGTATTTCTTCCGTGATGGATTGGGCGCGGCTAGGTACACAATTAACAGGAACAGCGCAAAATGGTTTGGAAGCGTTAACAATAGTAAGGGAAAGTCCACCCGACATCGTCATTACCGACATTCGCATGCCGGGAATGGATGGCTTGCAGCTCGTAGCAGCTGTTGCGGCGCAGTATCCCTGGATTTCGTTTATTATGTTGACGGGTTTCTCGGAATTCGATTATGCTAAAACCGCTATGCAGCATGGGGTGAAGCACTATTTACTGAAGCCGTGCAGCGAGGAAAGCTTGGTGGAGGCCATCACGGAGATCGTGCAGGAGAAGCAGGAACGGGCCAGCCAGGAGAGCTTCGTACAATCGATCAAGTATGATTTAGAGCGCGTGCTGCCGCATGCCAAGGAGCATTTTCTAAAGGAGTTCGTAACGAATAAAACCTATGGGGTAAGAGAATGGCAGTATTTTGGCGACCTGTTCGGGCTGCATTTCCAAACGCAAAGCGTACGCCTGCTGCTGGTGGAAATCGAGGGTGAGCATGAGTATGAGCATCTGTTTGCCGTCAAAAATATTGCCGAGGACATCTTTCCCAATCCTATACTCAGCTCTACCGTAGGCCAGCATGTCCTGCTGCTCATGGAGGACGAGCTGTCAGAGGCACAATTTTTCGAGAAAATCGACAGCATCCGTACCACCTTCATGAAATATTATCATTTCGACCTGACCGCCGCCCTCAGCGAGCCGGGAGAGCTGGCACAGGCGCGGCGTTTATACACGCAGACGCTCGTCTGCTTGAACCACCGCTTCTATCTTGGTGAAGGCAGTCTTATTATGGAGCGCGACATTTCCCTATCAGGCGAAAGGGACAGCGCTGAATGGGAGTATGACCAAGGGCGTTTAGTGACAGCGATTAAAGCAGGGCATTGGGCGGAAGCGGAAAAAGAGCTGCAGCAAATGTTTCAGCTGTTATCTGATCTGCGTTATGACATATCCAAAACGAAATCATATCTGATTCAGATGTTTATGGAATTAATTCGGCTTTGTGGGCCTTCCGAAATGAAAACGTATATGGATAAGCTCCCAGGTTTAATCGAAACGAGCACCTTGCAGTCCTTTCAGCAATATGTAATGGGCATCGCCCAAGAGATTGCTCTCCACAACTATGAGCGGAATCGGTGCAGACAGTCGCAGATGGTGCTTCACATGAAAAATATTGTCCAAAGCCGCTTCAAGGATGAATCGCTGACTTTGCAATCCATTGCCGGGGAGATTTATATGAATCCGGATTACATAAGCAAAATGTTCAAGAAAGAGACAGGGGAGAAGTTTACGAACTACATGATGAGCTTTCGGATTCAAAAGGCGCTGGAGATTATTAGCCAAAGCGGGGAATTTACGATAGCGGCGCTGGCCGAGGAAACGGGCTTCGGCGGCAATTCATCTTATTTTAGCAAAATGTTTAAGAAGTATACGGGATTTTCTCCTTCGGAATATAAAAAAACGCCATAGGCTTGTCATTTATATCATTGATATCCATTTACACCCTGAAGTCGTCGAAATACGACTGCAGGGTGTTTTTTTGCAAATATAAGCATTTATAACGGTTTTGAACATAAAACCATCGGAAATGAACATGTGAAAACCGGGGCCTTACTTGTATATTTATAAACAACAATATTAACCTATTAACATTTAGGGCGGAGGCAGAAGGATGGAGTTGAAGCTGGAGGAAGAGCAGCAACAGCCGCTCAAGGGCAGCGGAGCTGAAAAAAGCAAACTCGTTTTCCTCAAAAAGGAATGGATGCGGAATAAATATGTTTACCTCATGTTGATTCCGGTCCTAGCGTATTATTTCATTTTTCACTATGGACCGATGTACGGCCTGCTGATGGCTTTTCAAAAATCCTATAGTCCGATCAAAGGCATTTTGGAAGGGAAATGGATCGGCTTTGACAATTTTACGATGTTTTTTAACAGCTACTATTTTTGGCGAATTATTAAAAATACGTTGATCCTCAGCTTTTATAGCATTTTGTTTGGCTTTCCGGCACCGATTGTTTTGGCTTTGCTGCTTAATGAGGTCCGCAAAAAGTGGTTCAAGAGCACGGTACAGACAATCAGCTACATGCCCCACTTCATATCGGTCGTCGTTGTTGTCGGGATGCTGAAAACCTTCTCCTCGCTGGATGGTGGCCTGTTTAATGTGATTCGCAGCTTTTTTGACCTGCAGCCGATTATGTTTCTAGCGGAAAAGGATATGTTTCGGCCGATGTACATTCTTTCGAACATCTGGCAGGGGGCGGGCTGGGCATCGATTATTTTTCTGGCGGCGCTCAGTAATATTGATCCCCAGCTCTATGAAGCGGCCAAGATGGATGGTGCAGGCAGATGGAAGCAGCTGCTGCATATTACGCTCCCGGGCATTATGCCGACGGTTGTCATTATGTTGATTTTGCGTCTTGGTGCGGTTATGAACGCCGACTTCCAGAAAATTTTGCTCATGCAGACGGCACCGACCTATGAAACGTCAGACGTTATTTCCACCTTCATCTACCGTTCCGGCATTTTAGAAGGGAACTATACGTATTCGACCGCAATCGGATTAATTAACGGCATTATTAATTTCTCGCTGCTGTTAATGGCCAATGCGATTAGTAAAAAAGTGAATTCAACCAGTCTTTGGTAAACAGGAGGTGACCTACTATGAAACGCTCGTCAGGGGAACATGTTTTTGACTTTTTCAACGTGATCATGCTGTGCTGCATCATAGCCGTATCCTTTTATCCCATGCTGTATGTATTGAATTCTTCGATTAGCGATCCGGATCAATTGCTGCGGTCGAGGTCGCTGATGCTGCTGCCCGAAGGCTTCCAGCTTGAGGCTTATAAATATGTGTTTCAAAATCCGAAAATTTATAACGGTTACTTGAACACGCTATTTTATGTCGTAGCTGGAACGCTGGTCAATTTGCTGATGACGGCTCTAGCTGCCTATGCGCTGTCCAGAATGGATTTATTCGGCCGAAAAACGTTCATGCAGCTCATTACCTTTACGATGTTTTTTGGCGGCGGCATGATTCCGAGCTTCCTGCTTATTCAGAATTTGGGGCTGGTGGATACTCGTCTGGCAATGATCATCCCGGGTGCTATCAGCACCTTCTACTTCCTGATTATGAAAACGAGCTTTGAGAGCATTCCAATTAGCTTGATCGAGTCCGCCAAGCTGGATGGAGCGAATGATTTTCTAATCTTGTTTCGCATCGTCCTGCCATTATCCAAATCCATCCTGGCGGTCATGTCGCTGTACTATGCTGTAGACCATTGGAATGATTATGTGGGCCCGATGCTTTATTTGCGAAGCCAGGAGCTGTATCCGATTCAGATTGTCATGCGGGATATTTTGATTAGCAGCAGTACGGAGTCGATGGGGGCAGGTGTGGACACGGGTTTTGCAATTGGAGAAAACATTAAATACGCCACGATTATTATTTCTACACTGCCGATTATGCTGGTGTATCCGTTTATTCAAAGGTTTTTTGTTCAAGGCGCTTTAATTGGTGCCGTGAAACAATAAAAATCAATTACTTTGTGGAGGCGATTTTGATGAAAAGAAAAATGGGGTTGGTCTTTTTATCCTCGGCGCTGCTAGTCGGAATGATGTCGGCATGCTCGCAAAACAATACAGCCAATGAAGGAGCCGCAGCAGGCAGTCCGGCTAATACGCAGTCGTCAGAATCGCCAGCCGGGGGAGAGAAGCTGACGGAAATTCCGCTGCCGATTACGAATGAAGCGTTCACGATTAATTATTGGCGTGCGAATGATGCGAAGCTGACCGCCTCGATGGATAACTTTGGCGAAATGGCTTCCTATAAGAAAAAGGAAGAGCTGACGGGCATCAAGGTGAAATTTACCCACCCGCCGCTGGGACAGCAAAAGGATCAGTTCAATTTGCTCATTGCTACGAAGGAGCTTCCGGACGTCATCTACTACAACTGGGCGGATGCCGTAGGTGGCCCTGAGAAAATGATCGAGGATGGCCGAATTATCCGCTTGAACGAGCTGATTGACCAATACGCGCCAAATCTGAAGAACATCATTGAATCCGACCCGGATGTGAAGAAGCAAATTGCGCTTGATGACGGCACGATCTATATGTTCCCGCTTCTGAAGCTGGATGCGCTCAAGCTGAATGCGACATCGGGCCCCATTGTGCGCAAGGACTGGCTTGATAAGCTTGGGTTGAAAGCGCCTACAACGATTGATGAGTGGTATACGGTGCTTAAGGCATTCAAGGAACAGGACCCGAACGGCAATGGTAAGGCGGATGAGCTCCCGTTTACCGGCAATTGGGGACCGGGCAATTTGACGAAGCTGCATGATTTTTCTCCAGCCTTCGGAGTCATTGGAGGCTTCCAAATGAAGGGCGGGAAAGTGGCTTTCGGGCCAATCGAGCCTGAATATAAGAGCTTCCTGGAAACGATGGCCGTTTGGTATAAAGAAGGGCTGATTGATCCGGAAATTATGACGAACGACGGTAAAGCCTTTGACTATAAAATAACGAATAATTTAGCCGGCTCCTACTTGGGCGGTGTATTCAGCGGCATGGGCAAATATTTTAATCTGATGAGAGATACCGATCCGGGCTTTAATTTGACGGGCGCTCCATGGCCGCTATCGCCGGACGGCAATGCCTACGCGACCTTCAACTTGAACAATAAAGTGCTGAGCTATGGTGAAGCGATCACATCAAGCGCTGATGAAGACCAACTGAAATTTATTGTGCAATGGATGGATTTTAATTATAGTCCGCAGGGCAGCGACTTGTTCAACTTTGGCATTGAGGGCGAGAGCTATGAGAAAGACGGCGACGCCATCAAGTTTACGGATATTATCACGGATAATCCGAGCGGCTTGACCTATGATCAGGCGCTGGCTTCCTATGCGCTTTCGATTATGGATGGCCCAATCAATCAGGACAGCAAATATTTGGACGCCCTCCTGTTCGATCAAGGCCAGCGGGATGCCAACACCGAGTGGATGAAAGCGAGCTCCGAGCTGACGCTTCCTCCTATCCGCCTGACGATGGACGAAGCGAGCACGGTTACTTCCATTATGAGCCAAGTCAATACGTACTTGAATGAGACGATGACAGCGATCATTAACGGGCAGAAGCCGATTTCCGAGTTTGACAAAATGGTAGAGACGATTAAGAGTATGGGCATTGAGCAAGCTGTCGAAATGCACCAAGCGGCTTACGAGAGATACCAGACGAAATAAGCGGCAGCGTAAAAAGTGCATAGACGGATGAAGGCTGCTGACTGGGGCGCAAAACGCCCCAAAGTAGTCTTTTCTTTTTGAAAATAGAGCTTCGGGTTCCCCTAGTGTATCTGGTTTTTACCGATTGTGTTATATCTAGTGTATGACCTGTGCAAAGGAGCGCTCTGTTTAATGGCGATATATCGAAATCTGAGCATCAAGCGAAAAATGTTTCTCGTGGTCTTTCTGATCATGACCCTTATCATTACGATTGCTTACAGCTCCTTATATTATGCCTATTCCATTTATGACAGACAGCTGTATGACAAATCCTATCGGCTGTTGAATTTATCGTCTACAACGGTAGATATGGAGCTGAAGAAGCTCGAGTCGATGTCGCTTACCATTATTGCAGATTCTCAAATTCAGCAGGGATTAAAGGATTTGCTTCAGGACGATGCGGAATATACTGGTTATATGACCCGCAAGAAGATAACCGATCAATTGTGGACGCATATTAGCACCGCTGAACGTTATGTGCAATCTGTTCATCTTATCGATTCCAGGCAGATGGTCAGCAAGTATGGGGAATCCCCCGCCTTCTCGGAGGAGAAATATGCCCGCATGATGAAAGAAGCTGTAGCAGGAAAAGGAGAAGTCCGCTGGCTTTACCCGGATGATTCCGACCCTATGCTAATTATGGTCAGGGAAGTGCGGGCGTATGAGCCCTTGACGCTTGCGCCCATTGGCATTTTATTTTTGCGGATTAATATGGAGAGATTGGTGGAGGACTATGCGGGCACTGCAAGTCACAGTAGTGATATTCTGCTTAAAGCAGGGGAGGAGGTCGTCTATCCGTACGGGCAAATGCCCGAAGGTGTAGCTGAAGCTCTTCAGCCGCTAAAGGCGGGAGACGGCTATGAGATTAAGAAGGTGAACAACGAGACGACCTTTCTTTCGCAGAAAAAATCCTCCTATACGGGCTGGATATATTACAATATCGTCCCTTACAATCATATTTTTGAAACGGTCGTGTGGCTGAAAAATTTGCTGGTTATCGTCTATGGCCTCACTTTCATTGTCGTTGTTGCGATTGGAATGGCCTTCGCCCGCAGCTTGACGAGACCTATTCGCCAACTGATTAGCCAGATGAAAGAGGTGCAGTATGGCGATCTGGACAGCATGGATGCAAGCATGTCTGTGCCATCGTTTCAACAAATGGACGAGGTGGGGCTGCTGCAGCGAACGTATCGAATGATGATTACTCGCATTAATACGCTGATTAAAGAAAATTACGCCAGCCAGCTGATCATTAAGGAAACGGAGTTCAAGGCGCTACAGGCGCAAATTAATCCTCATTTTTTGTATAATGCGCTCGATTCCATCCATTGGCTGGCCAAGAAAAATGCGCAGCAGCAAATATCCAGCATGGTCGTCTCGCTTGGTTATTTGCTGCGCTCCTCGATCAGCCTAAAGCAAAATGTCATTACGGTCGCGGAGGAGCTTGAAACGGTGAAGCATTATATTACGATTCAAAAATACCGATTTCAAAATCGGTTGGATTTTCATATGGATGTTCCTGCTTCCTGTCATGCAGCTGCAATTCCTAAGCTTACCCTGCAGCCTTTATTGGAAAATGCCGTTCAATACGGTTTGGAGCCTATGATTGAGCCCTGCACGATCCGGCTTTATGCGGAATGGGCCGAAGGAAAGCTTGCGCTCATTGTCGAGGACTGCGGGCCGGGCATGGAGGAAGCGTACGCGCAGCGTGTACTGAGTGGAGAGGCGGAAGCGCGAGGGAACGGGATAGGCATTTTGAATATCAAAAATCGAATCAAGCTCGCTTTCGGCGAAAGCTATGGGCTGCGAATTGACAGTCGGGCGGGGGGCGGTACGAAGGTTAGCGTCCTTATTCCGCTTTTGCAGGGGGATGAAGCAGAAGATGCGAACGACGATCCGAATTAGCGTAATGCTGTGCTTGTTGGCTGCTCTCTGGGGCTGTGTCCCTGGGCAGTCCGACCCGCTGAACAAGCTGAAGGAGGAGCCGATTACGCTTCGCATCGCTTGGTGGGGCAATGAATTTCGCAACAATGCAACTATTGAGGTTATTCATATGTATGAAGAGCTGAATCCCCATATTAACATTGAGTTTGAATACAGCGCTTTCAATGAGTATTGGAGGAAGCTTGCGCCATACGCGGCGGGCAATGCGCTGCCGGATATCATTCAGATGGATATTTCGTATTTGTCCCAGTACAGCTCGCTTGATTTGCTGGAGGATTTGGAGCCGTATATTCAAAGCGGCTTGCTGGACGCCTCCAGCATCAACGAAAGCAATCTTTCCAACGGGAAATGGGGAGGGAAATTATATGGCATGAATTTGGGCGTTAACGCTCTTTTTGCCGTATATGACCCAGAGGTATTCAAGGCTAACGGCATAGTGCCGCCAACGGCCTCGTGGACTTGGGAGGACTTTGACCAAATGGGGGAGCAGTTGAAGGGCAAAGGCATTTATTTAGGAACGGTGCTAACGCCGGAGCAATTTTTTGCCTATTTTCTTAGACAGCATGGCTTCACCTTGTTTGCAGAAGATGGCACTAGTCTAGGTTACGAGGATGACAAGCTGTTTATTGACTATTTTGGACGAATGCAGAGGCTGGCGTTGGATAAGCTGATCTTTTTGCCAGATATTTGGACGACCGAAACTAATAAATCCGACGCGGACCCCTTTTATAGAGGAGAGGCTTTATTAGGCTGGGGCTACTCCAATCAGTACATCAACATTGTTGAGCGTTACAGCAAACAGCTGGCTATTGTTCCGCTGCCTGGGCCAAACAGCAAGCAAGGGCTATTTTTGAAGCCGGGCATGTTTTTTTCGATTACAAAAAATTCAAAAAATAAAGAAGAGGCGGCTAAATTTATTAGCTTCTTCGTCAACGATCTGGAGGCAAACAAGCTATTGAAGGGAGAGAGAGGCGTGCCCGTATCCTCCAGATTAAAGGAGGAGCTAAAGCCGTTTGTTGAGCCTGAGCTTGCACAGATTTTTGAATATCTCGATTGGGTGGAGAAAAATAGCAGTCCCATGGACCCCCCTGACCCGGTCGGAACGGCAGAAGTGACCGTGGTGCTGCGTGATCTGCATGACCTGCTGCTATTTGGCAAAATAACGCCCGAGGCGGCGGCCGCCGAGTTTCGGACGAAGGCAGGCGAGATTTTGGCGCGCAACAAAAAATAAAGAACGTCTAATGTTATAATGGCTAGTAGACTGACGGAGCTAGAAGGGTGATGGCATGAGTGTAATTCGGTTGGAAAATGTGACAAAGAAATATGAAGAGGCTATGATTTTTCGCGATATTTATTTTCGCGTGAGCCAGGGGGAAAGAATTGGTCTCATTGGGCGAAATGGGGCTGGCAAGTCGACGGTGTTCAAGCTCATTATGGGGAAAGAAGAGCCGACAAGCGGCAAAGTGGAAATAGATCCGAAGGTGAAAATCGGATATTTCTCGCAATTTTCAGAAATGCGCGGAAGCCTATCTGTCCAGCAGGAGCTGGAAATGTGCTTCGAGCAGGTTGCTCTGATTGAACGGGAGCTGCAAGCGGTTGGGGAAAAGCTGGGCTTGGTTTCGGATGATGGCGAAATGAATGACCTGCTGGCGAGGCAGGCGGAGCTTTTCGAGCAAATGGACCATTTGGATGGCTGGAACGTTTCCGTCGAGATCAACACGGTTCTGACGAAGCTGGGCTTCAACGATCGTTCACGCCATCAGCCCATCGATGAATTGTCTGGAGGCTGGAGAAACCGTGCGGCTTTAGCGAAAATGCTAATTGAGCTGCCCGATGTTGTATTGCTTGACGAGCCGACAAACTACTTGGATATGGAAGGCATCGCGTGGCTGGAGCAGTGGCTTTATCGGTTTAATGGCGCCATGATCTTGATCTCTCATGATCGGCAGTTTATCGACAAGGTCGTCACGCAAATCATCGAGATTGAAAATTATCATTTTCAGCCATACGATGGCAATTATACGGACTATATTCGTAAGAAGAAGCTGCGCAAGAAGGAGCTTGACCGCCAGTTCGAGTGGGAGGAAGAGCTGCTGCTGATGGAGTCGGAAGCCATCGACAGCCGCGCCAGCAAAAAATCGTCCAAAGACCGGTTATCCCGTAAATTGGCGGATAATAAGAAGCGGGTTGAGCCAAATCCGGTGAACGTGCTAATTACGGATATTTACGAGAAGCTGCGTTTCCCGGACAAGCTGTGCGAGGTCAAGCAAATTGGACAAACCTATGAGGAGCGCTCTATTTTTCAGAACATCAGCTTTGACATTCAGAAGGAGGATCGCCTTGTCATCGTTGGCCCGAACGGGAGCGGAAAGTCCACGCTGATCAAGGTGCTGACGGGGCAGGAGAAGCCTGAATCCGGCGAGGTTACTTGGGAAAAAGGAGTCAGCTACGCGTATTTCAACCGGATGTGGGAGGAGCTTGATCCTAAGGATACGGTGAGCCATGCCGTCAATACGTACGGTCTAGGACTCGAAGCTCCGCGGAAAAAGGTAAATAAATTTCTGTCGATGCTGCAATTTTCCGAGATGGATTTAAGCAAAGTCATTGGCAGCCTGTCGGGTGGCCAGATGGCCCGGGTCGCCTTGGCTAAATGCTTGCTCTCAGGTGCAGCCGTCATCATATTGGATGAGCCGACGAATCATCTGGATTTAACGAGTATTCAGGTGATGGAGCAGGCGCTGATTCATTTTCCCGGCGCTGTCGTTACCGTAAGCCATGACCGGTTTTTCATTGATAAAATTGGCACAAAGATGCTGGTGTTCGATCCAGAAGCGGGCGTTACTCAGCAAAATCTATAGCAGGGAATGGGCCGGAAAAGCTCAATAAAAACGGTACTTCATCATAAGATGGAGTTCCGTTTTTTTTATTGAAATATAGGAATGAAACGCGCTGCGCCACTAAAGGATGGCGGCAGCCGTTTCACCTTGAAATATAGGAAAGGATATTCTAA